>CAZRFC010000333.1:4124-5028 GCA_964598975.1 uncultured Mycobacterium sp.
CGGAGGTGCTCGCGGAGCGCGGCTGGAACACCTACTGCGTGGGCAAGTGGCACCTGACGCCGCTGGAGGAATCCAATCTGGCTGCCACCAAACGGCACTGGCCGCTCGGGCGTGGATTCGAACGGTTCTACGGCCTCCTGGGCGGCGAGGCCGACCAGTGGTATCCCGACCTCGTCTACGACAACCACCCGGTCGATCCGCCGGCCACGCCGGAGGAGGGCTACCACCTCTCGGCGGATCTGGCCGACAAGGCCATCGAGTTCATCCGCGACTCCAAGGTGATCGCACCCGGCAAGCCGTGGTTCACCTACCTGTGTCCCGGCGCCGGGCACGCACCCCACCAGGTCTTCAAGGAGTGGGCCGACCGCTACGCCGGCCGCTTCGACATGGGTTATGAGCGCTACCGCGAGATCGTGCTGGCCAAACAGAAGGAACTCCGGATCGTCCCGCCGGAGACCGAACTGTCGCCGATGAACCCGTACGCCGATATCAAGGGTCCCGACGGCCAGCCGTGGCCGGCGCAGGACACCGTGCGGCCGTGGGAGTCGCTGAACGACGAGGAGAAGCGGCTGTTCGCCCGGATGGCCGAGGTGTTCGCCGGGTTCATGTCCTACACCGACGCCCAGATCGGCCGGGTGCTGGACTACCTGGAGGAGTCCGGACAGCTCGACAACACCGTCATCGTGGTGATCTCCGACAACGGCGCCAGCGGCGAGGGCGGCCCGAACGGCTCGGTCAACGAGGTGAAGTTCTTCAACGGCTACCTCGACAGCGTCGAGGAGAGCCTGCGCTTCTACGACGAACTCGGCGGGCCGTCGACCTACAACCACTATCCGATCGGCTGGGCGATGGCCTTCAACACGCCCTACAAGCTGTTCAAGCGGTACGCCTCGCACGAGGGCGG
>CAZRFC010000334.1:0-563 GCA_964598975.1 uncultured Mycobacterium sp.
GACTTGCGGCCGGCAACACCGACACCGCAATCCGGCAGTACCTGATCGACAAGGGCTACACCGTCTACACGTCACCGGCCATGAACGGCCGCGGCCAGGTGGTCGACCAGCAGGGCTTCGGGGCCTTCGGGGTGTGTCCGGTGACGCTGCCGGAGAACATGACCGTCAACTCCACCGGCAGCATCGACACCGCCGGCGAGCACCTGGCCCGCTTCATCAACTGGCTGCACAACGACCGGGGTGTCACCGACGTCGACTTCGTGGCGCACTCGATGGGCGGTCTGTATTCCCGGGCGGCCATCCGAGTGCTGGCCACCACCGACTCGCCGGTGAAGATCCGGTCGCTGACCACCATCGGCACGCCGTGGCAGGGGTCCCACCTTTCCGACTACGCAAATGACCTGATCCCGCTGACCGAGTGCAAGGGCGACAAGCTCTGCGAGTCGGCGATGACCCAGTTCAAAGAGCGCGTGCTGCAACTGATGGCCGGCTCCGGCCGCGAGGTCAACAAGAAGTTCCTGATGGGCAGGGACGGCTGGAACGAATTCCAGTCCGGGGTGCTG
>CAZRFC010000334.1:573-5024 GCA_964598975.1 uncultured Mycobacterium sp.
CAACGCGATGTCTTTTACGCGGAATTTGAGGTGAGTTGCCACTTGCTCCATACAATTGTATATTTTTTTTTACAAAGGTATCAAATGTTTGCCTACTACTTAAAACCCTGATAACCAATTGGAGGCCATTGAATAATGCGATCGCCGGCAAAAAGTTCACCGTGCCGGGGCCGGCGAACCCGGCCGTGTGGCCCAATGACGGGCTGGTCCCCGAGGAAAGCGCGCTGGCCAAGAACATCGGCGATCCGGTGCTGCCGCATCGGCGCTGCCATGTCTTCGATGACACCCACAGCATCTTCGTGTCCAACTCGGCCGGGCTGGACTGGAAGACGGCGCTCACCTGGGATCCGCAGGTGTTCGAGGTGTTGCATCAGGCGCTGCAGGATGCACCGAAGGCCCTCGACTCGGCCAACCGGGAAGGCTGTCCGGCGGCCTAGGTGCCCACCGGCATCAGCATTTCCACCGCTGATTCGACAACCGGGTCGAGTTCGGTTCCGAGGTTGCCCGCCAGCCACTGCCGGGCCAACTCGGCCATCGCCCCGGCATACATGGCGGCGCCGACCAGTCCGGCGAGTCGGGTGGTCGGCGAGGCGGCCTGCTCATCGTCGATGACCGACTGTCGAAGCTGCTCCTGGGTAGCCGAGCGTCGCGCCGCGAGTACGGGATTGGTGCGGGCCTCGGTGAACAGAATCCTGCCCCGGCGCGGGTCACCCGAGCTGAACGACAGGACCGTCCTAATGCCCGCCCGCAGTCGGGCTCGATCATCGGGCAGATCCGACATTGCCCCGATCAGTGCAGCGACCAGGTCGGTGACCACGAAGTCGTACACCGCACCGAGCAGTTCGTCCGTGTCGCTGAAGCTTTCGTAGAAATATCGGTTGTTCAACGCCGCCGCACGGCATACCGATCGCAGCGTCACAGCCGACTCGCCACCCTCGCCGAACAGTTCGAACGCCGCCTGCACCAGCAGTCGCCGGCGCTCGGCCTGGCGGTCCTCTCGGCAGAGACCAATGCATCTGGACGTTTGTGACACCCATTGAGGATATCGAGGGCGCGTGTTAGTTTTGGTAACGGGTGTTACCACTTGTGCCGATGGCCTGGTGCCGATGGTCTGGATTCGAGGGAGACGGTGATGGATCGGATCGGGAGTGCACAGCGCGGAGTCGTTGCCCTGACGCTGGGTCTGGGTTTGTTGATCACCGTCGGTCCCGCGGTGGCATGCGCCGACGACGACGCGTCGCCCCGGGATTCGCGGGTCGGCGCCGGCCGGGCAACGGAGCGGCCGGCCAAGGCGGTCAGCGAAACGCGCGAACGTAAGCGCAACACACCACCGCGTGCGGTCCCCCGAACGGCGGCAACGTCACCGAAACCGCCAGCCGCGGAACCGATTCCGGTCGGGGTGCCGATGATTCCGGCTGCGACTACGGCGGTGGGCCAGGCCAGTCCCGCACAAGCCGTACCGCTCGCGCCGGTTCCCGTGCCGGCAGCCCTGGCCGTGGCCCCGCAGCCCGCTGCGGCGGTCCCGCTGACCGCACCACGACGAATCACCGCGCGGGTCGCCCCGTCCCGCACCGCGACCAACGGAGCCTGGACCAATCCATTCGATGTCGTGACCGCGGCGCTGGCGCTGTTCAGCCGGGAAGTCGGCCGGGTCCGCTACCCGTCGGCGACGGTGGGCGGCAACACCGTGACCCACAGCGTCAACAGCGACTGGGGAACCGGCCACACCGCCACGCTGACGGTCAAGGCCGGGCCCGCCACGCTCACCAACTGGAAGGTGGAGTTCGACACCCCGGCACAGATCGTCAATATCTGGAACGGACAGATCACCAGCCACGTCGGAAACCACTACGTGGTCAGCAATATGCCCTACAACGGCACCGTCGCGGCCGGACAAACCACGTCCTTCGGTTATCAGGCCACCCAGGGGGCGGTCGGGTCGACGCCGACCAACATCAAAGTCAACGGCGTGGCGATCGGTGCCGGTGCCCCGCCCACCGTTCCGAGCATTTCGATCGCCGATATCTCAGTCGTCGAAGGCAACGCGGGCACCACCAAGGCAACTTTCACGGTGACCCTGTCCAAGAGTGCCACCGCCCCGGTCACCGTCCGCTACACCACGGCCAACGGCACGGCCACCGCGAAGACCGACTACACCAAAGCCGCCGGCACCCTCACCTTCAAACCCGGTGTCACATCCCAAACCGTCGTCGTCGCCGTGAAAGGCGACACCGCCGTCGAGGCCAGCGAAACCTTCAGCGTCACCCTGTCCAAACCCTCACGAGCAACCCTGTCCCGCGCCGTCGCCACCGCCACCATCACCGATGACGACGCCGTCGCGACACCGGGGTTGAGCATCTCGGACGCGTCGGCAACCGAACCCGGCGCAGGGGGAATAGCACCTGGGTACCTGCGCACGTCGGGTAACCAGATCCTCGACGCACAGGGCAAACCCGTTCAGCTCGCCAGCGTCAACTGGTTCGGCGCGGAAAGCACAACCTATGCACCCCATGGACTTTGGACCCGCGGCTACCGCGACATGATCGACCAGATGGCGACCGAGGGGTTCAACACCATCCGGCTGCCGTTCTCGAGCGAGATGCTGCACACCACCGCAAAGCCCAACGGGATCGACTTCAGCCAGAATCCCGATCTCCAGGGCCTGTCCCCGCTGCAGGTGATGGACAAGGTCATCGCCTACGCCGGACAGCAGGGCATGCGGGTCGTCCTCGACCACCATCGCAGCACCGCCGGCGCAGGCACGAGCGAGAACGGACTTTGGTATGACAGCCAGTACACCGAGGACCAGTGGGTGGCGGACTGGCAGATGCTGGCCGGCCGCTACCAGGACAACCCCACGGTCGTCGGCTTCGATCTGCACAACGAGCCCTACAACGGGACCTGGGGCGGCGGGGGCGCCTCCGACTGGGTGCGTGCGGCCGAACGAGCCGGTAATGCCGTGCTGGGGGTCAACCCGAATCTGTTGATCTTCGTCGAGGGTGTGGGTACCTACCGGGGCCAAAGCTATTGGTGGGGCGGCAATCTGATGGGCGTCAAGGACCGGCCCGTCACACTCAGCGTGCCTAACCGGGTCGTCTACTCACCGCACGACTACCCGAACTCGGTGTGGCCTCAGCCGTGGTTCCAGACCAGTGACTTCGGCGCCAACCTGCCCTCGGTGTTCCGTCAGGCATGGGGCTACATCTACGAGGAGAACATCGCCCCGATCTGGGTCGGGGAATTCGGCACGAAGTTGCAGGACCCCAAGGACGTCATCTGGTTCGAGGCCATCACGTCCTATCTGTCCGGCGATTTCGACAACAACGGGTCGATCGACATCCCCACCGGCGCCGAAGACCTGAGTTGGGCGTACTGGTCCTGGAATCCGAACTCCGGCGACACCGGCGGCATCCTGGCCGATGACTGGCGAACCGTGAACAGCAGCAAGATGTCCTATCTGACGCCGATCACCTACACCGGCGGCACCGGCACCTCGCTGGCCTCGTTCACGGTCACCCTCGCCGCGCCGTCGACCAAGGCCGTCAGCGTGCACTACGCGACCTCGAACGGATCCGCGACCGCGGGCGACGACTATTCCACCGCGGCGGGAGTGCTGACCTTCGCCCCCGGGGAGACCCGCAAGACGATCACCGTTGCGGTGAAACGGGATTCGCTGACCGAGGGCAGCGAGGACTTCCACGTCATGTTGTCCAACCCGTCGGGAGCCACCCTGACCGACGCGATGGCAATGGGAACGATCATCGACCGGGCAACCGGGACAACGAATCCCGCCCCCACACCGGTTCCCACACCCACACCCACGCCGACCCCCACCCCCAAGCCGACGCCCACCCCCAGCCCCAGCCCCACCTACACCGACATCATGTCGTTCGGCATGTTCCACGGCAGCAGTCACACCGGCGCCGACACCCTAGCCGGCGGTCGCACGGCCATCACGACCGAAGCCCTGTTGGCCTACAACAACCTTCGCACGTTCTCCGGACTGGCCCCGGCGACACTCGATGAGGTCGGGAAGTGGGCATTCGCCAACAGCCTGACCAACAATTCGCAGGCCTGGGGCAACGACCTGCAGGGCGTCGGGTTGTACTACGCGATGCAGGGCGCCAAGGTGGGATGGATCGCCGACGACAGGTACCGCCCCCAGATCGTCGCGGACATCGAACGCACCGCCAGACTCGGTTCGGCCGCCGACGTCATGACGATGGTCGCGAACTACGGTCACCCCGGGTACGCCGAGTACCTGACCGCCAACGGCTACCAGACCGCCTTCATCGACACCTTGGCGATGGAACCGCACTACGGCGGATGGATGCACGACCGTGCCAACGGCCGACTGGTGATCGACGGCGCAACCACCGCCCACGACCTCAACCACCTCACCGTGCTCAGCCATGACCAGACCAAACCGTTCATGAACGACACCTGGGACT
>CAZRFC010000335.1:0-5007 GCA_964598975.1 uncultured Mycobacterium sp.
GGCTTTTTCCATGCCGGGATTCATAATCCACACGTTCATGTGCAGCAGTTTCAGGGTGTCGTAGCCTCGTGGAACCGCGGCGTCCTGACCCCTCCGGGTATGGACGACCAGTGGCTGGTGTCGCTGGCGCACACCGACGCGGACATGAACAAGTGGGTTGATGCCTTCGGTGAACTGGCCAAGGAGTTGCGCGCCTGACGGCCCTACGGGTGCAGGTTCCACTGGCCGCAGTCCTGGGCCAGCACGTCGTTGACGTCGACTTCGATCCCGCCCACGATCGGGCCCGGATTTGAGGCCGTGCTGACGATGCGTTGGTAGAGGACGGCTGCGGGGTCGACCCGGTTGCCGGACCAGGCCCGGGTCTGCCAGGACCAGCGGCGGCCAGGGGTGCGCGAACTGCCGATCACGCCGTCCGCGGCGGCCCACTGGCACACATCGATGCCGCCGTAGACGCCGGTGCGCTGCACTCCAAGCACGGAGTTGATTCCCCGGAACCATTGCAGCGCAACGGTATTCCAAGTTTCCCGGCTGATATCGTCGTCGACGCTGAAGAAGATCGGGGCACCCTGGGGGCCCCCGGCGGCGGTGTGCAACTGCCAGGCGGTGCGGGCGTCGGCGACGCCGCCGGCGTATCCGCGGGTGAAGTCGGACGGTGCGGTTCCACCGGGCTTGCCGTATTGGTAGTTGCTGACGATCACCAGTCCTGCGGCGGTCAACGATTCGGCGTAGGGCCTGGTGATCGGCTTGGCGCCGAAGTTTGAGCCCGGACGTGACAGTGAGACGTAGTTGATCACCCCGGCGTAGCCCGCGGCGCGGATGTCGGCCGCTGGAATCTGGCGCATGGCGTAGTCGATCAGCATGGGGGCGGCGGCCTCCGCCTTCGGTGTGCCGGCGGTTGCCGCTGCCGCACCCAGCGCCGATACCGCGCCCGCATAACGGAGCGCCTCTCGCCGCGACACCTGGCGCGATCGACCGGCGCTGTTGGTCCCCGAGTCCTGCATCCGGCGATGGTAAGCAGGAGAATTCTCGTGACCGGGTAGCCCTCGCTGGCCGAGTCCGCTTCGTGATCTGCTCGATGCCGGTACGGCTTATCCCAGGCTTCTTTGGTAACGCCGCATCCCAGCGATCCATCGCTGGTAGTCGGCGCCTTTCTGCCGAAACATGTCCAGCACCTCCGGGTGCGGCAGTACCAGGAATTCCCCCTCGGCGATGGCTTGGACAACCAGAGCCGCGACGGCATCCGGGTCGATCACCGCACCGGCACTGGTCACTGCGGTGCCAGCCACCCGAGTCGCGGCGTCCGGCGACTCCGACATGCCACGCAACAGCGGAGTGTCCACGCCCATCGGGCATACGCACGTCACGCCTATTCCGTCGTCCCCATAGGTAATCGCCAGCCATTCGGCGAAGCCGACGGCGGCGTGCTTGGTGACGCTGTAGGACGCCGCGCCAAGCTGTGTCAGTAGGCCTGCTGCGGAGGCGACGGTGACGAAGTAGCCGCCGCCACGCTCAAGCCATTCCGGCACAAGCGCTTTGGCGGCCCGGATGTGGGCGCGCAGGTTGATGTCGATGATCCGGTCCCAGGCGGCCTCGTCGTCGCCGAGACCGGATTGGCCGGCGATACCGGCGTTGGCGACATAGATGTCGACCGGGCCGAATGCCCCTCGCGCCGAATCCAATAGCGTAGCGATCCCAGAGGTGGTGGCGGCGTCCGCCGTCACCGCGACGCCACCGATCATCGCGGCGGTTTGCGCGACCGAATCCGCGTCGATGTCACCGACCACGACCGAGGCGCCCGCCGACGCCAGCGCGACCGCGATGGATCTGCCGATTCCGGAACCCGCCCCGGTGACCACAGCCACCGAACCTTCGATCTTCATGACACCCATTAGAGCCGTTTGATCCGGGTCCGATATGCCGCGAGGTGCGCGTCGTTGCTTTCTTCTCCGGCTTCGCCGTTGGCGCTGTTCCAGACCGGTGCCGGGTGGCCGCGGCGCTGTAGTTCGGCGACCGTGGCGGTCGCAAGGGCCTGAAGTAGTGCGCTGCCCACCACCGTGGAGGTGGCCGATACCGCGCTTGGGCAGCCGGGGATCTGCACCGCGGCGTCACCGTCGGCCCCGTAGTTGTCGAACACCAGGTCGGCGCAGTCGAGCAGCCTCTTGCCGCTGGGGTGACGTGAGCCGACGCGGCCGGAGAACCGCACCGAGGTCAGGGCAAGCACGATCGCGCCGCGGGCCTTGGCCGTCAGCGCCACTTCTATCGGTACGGCGTTGCGGCCCGAGTTGGAGATCACCAGCATGACGTCGCCGGCCTGCAACGGTTCGTCCTGCAGCAGTTGCTCGGCGTACCCCGGCACCCGTTCGAGCCAGGTGGAGCGGCGCGCGGCTGTCATCACCGAGAGCGGCAGGTCCAGGACCGCGTTCACCGGCACCAGCCCCCCGGCCCGGTAGAACAACTCGGCAGCCAGGAGTTGGGAATGTCCGGTGCCGAACACATGCCACAGGCCGCCGCCGACGATGCAATCGGCGATCCGGACGGCAGCGGCATTCAGGGTGGACAGTTGTTCGTCGCGAACCCGACGCAGCAGTGCGCCGACGGTGTCGAGGTATTCGGCGGCATAGTACTGGGACTCAGGCACGGGCGTCTTCGCGTTCCAGCACCCGGATCGAAATCCGGTACAGCGCGAGCGCGCACACCGTGATGATCGCCAGGATCAGTAGCACCGAGCCGTAGGAAGCCTCCTTGGGTGTCTCGCCGGTGAACGCTGTCAGCGACAACCCCAGGTTGAGCAACTTGGCCGAATAGGCGATTCCGATCGGAACCGCCATGTTGATGACCAGGTTGTAGAACCCTATGGCGATGCCGCCCTTGGTTTTCGGGACATCACGGATCGCCGTCGAGAGCAGCGGTGCGTACATCAGGGCGAAGCCCGAACCGAAAAGCACCATCGAGACGGCGAAGGTCCCTACCCAGCCGCCGACGAGGAACGCCGGGATGACCAGGGCCACGCCGATCATGACCATGGCCGTCACGATGGCCTGCTTGGAACTCAGTCGCTGGGCGATCTTCCCGCTGAGCGCACCGACGACCACGGCCGCGGTGTAGCCGGGCACCAGCAGCAGCGCGACGTCGGAAAGCCTCCAGTCGTAGATCCCCTTGATGATGAACGGGAAGATGAACTGGTAGCCGAGTTGGACCGAATAGATGACGAAAACGACCACCAGCATCAGCGTGTACCGCTTGTTGGCGAAGAAGTCCTTGGTGATCAGTGCGTCCGGGTGCACCGAGATGTGCCATACGAAGACGGCTGCGCCGGCAACCACCGGAACCATGAACCACCAGTTGAAATCCTGCATGAATAAGACGATCCCGGCGGCGATTACGGCTACCAGGAACAGTCCGAAGACGTCCAGATGGCTCTCCGTGCTGTCCTCGGCGGGAACATGTTTGAGGATGAACGGAATAGTCACCAGCGCAAGGAGATTCACCAGGAAGAAGGCGGTCCAGCCCACGTAGGTGGCGATGAACCCGCTGCCGACCGCGCCGAGCAGCAAGGACAACTGGAACGCCGCGGTGCTGTAGCCGAGGTACTTCTTCTGCTCGTCGCCCTCGAAATGCTTGGTGACCCAGATGACGTAGAGGGTCTCGGCGGCCGCGAGGCCACAGGTCTGAAGGATGCGACCGACCAGAACCCCTCCGAATGAACCCTGTAACACGAAGCCCACCAGCGATCCGATCGCCATGATGATGACGGCGAAGATCATCAGCTTTCGGATACTGATCGAATCCGAGAGTGCGGCGTAGACGACAGCGCCGATGCCGATCAGGATGCCCGGCAGGGTGGCCTGCAGACTGACCGTGTTCTCCGACAGGCCGAGGGTTGAGGCGATTGACGGCGACATGAGCTTGAAGCCGTTGTCCATGAAGAGTGAGAAGACGAACAGCGCCAGCAGTACGGGCACCGCCTGCTTTGGGTCGAATGCCCGGGAAGTCTTCGTGACGGTTCGCACCGCGTCGGTCACGCCAACTCCAGCGCGATCTCGATCATCTTGGTGAACGCCGTCTGCCGTTCCTCCGGTGTGGTGTGCAGGCCGGCGGGGATGTTGTCGCTGACGGTGAAGATTCCCAGCGCATCGACCCCGGCCGCGGCGGCGTTGGCGAACAGACCGGCGGCTTCCATTTCGACCGCCAGGATTCCCATCTTGGCCCACTTGCCGAGCGCCTCGGGGTCGTCGTTGTAGAAGATGTCCGAGGAGAGGATGTTTCCGACGTGGCTGCGCTGGCCGTGTTCGTCGGCGATCCGTTTTGCCTTCTCCAGCAGCCGGTAGGACGACAGCGGGGCAAACGTTCCGGGCATGCCGAACTGGCTGATGTAGCTCGAGTCCGTGGAGGCGCCCTGGGCGATGATCACGTCGTAGAGGTCGATGCCGTCCTGGATCGTGCCGCAACTGCCGACCCGGATCAGGTTCTTGACGTCGAAGAAGTGAATCAACTCGTAGCTGTACAGCGAGATGGACGGGATGCCCATGCCGGTTCCCATCACGGACACCTTCCGGCCGCGGAAGGTGCCGGTGAAGCCGAACATTCCGCGAACCTCGTTGAAGCAGCGGGGGTCGTCGAAGTAGGTCTCGGCGATGAACTTGGCCCGCAACGGGTCGCCGGGCAGCAGGATCGTCTCCGCGATCTCCTCGCCCTTGGGGTCGATGTGCGGTGTGCGCTTGGTGGACATAGTGGTGATTCCTTCGTGCCGGAGATTTGGACACTAGCGCCCGAAAGGTCCTTGCGAACTCGTAATGCAATCCGGCTGAGGAGTTCTCAGACTGTTAGTACGATTCCGTGCGGATGCGTCGTGAAAGCAGGACGCCGAGAAGTCTGGGGAATGGCGTGCTCGCTGACTTTTCACAACGGCTCAATAGTGATACCGGCAGCGCCCGGCACGTGGGTCGGCTCGGTGCTTTGGCGGTGGCTCTGGGGATCGGTGCCGCAGGCATGGCGCTGCCGGCGGTC
>CAZRFC010000336.1:0-4981 GCA_964598975.1 uncultured Mycobacterium sp.
GGTGGCGGCGCCATCGACTATCCGTCGAAGCTGCTGTTTCCGTCGCTTCGCTACTGCAGACAGTGCCTCGAGATGGGGTACCACAGCATCGTGTTTCAGCACGTGGCGATTGCACGCTGCCCATTGCACGACGTGCCGCTTTTGGACCGCTGTCCCGACTGTGGCACTGCGATAGCGCCGACTTTCGGCAGCGTGTTCCTGAATCCGTTCGAGTGTCCGTCATGCGAGGCGCCGTTAGCCAATACGGTGGCGCGAAAGGCGGATGTGCAGCACGCCAGATGGGCGGACCAGATGCTGGGTGCACGGCGTTCTGTTCTCGCCGGCGGCGTCGACGTTGCGCATCAGGGGAGGCGGCTCGGTGACCTCCCGCTTCGCCTTCGCTCGCCTGGCACGCCGGCTGCGTCACGAAACTACCAGCGTGTGAGCGTATGGGCCTTACCGCGTGATCCGCAGTGGTTCTCGTTTCGAGAGCGGAACCATCCGGTCGGCCCCGTCCATGTGCGCGGACCATTAGGCGAAGGATGGACGCAGGCGACCCTTCTGGAATCTGCGTCACACTCGGCGCTGCAATGGCTGATGCAGGCTTGCTGGGCCCATGAGCGGGCAGCCATGCGCCTGCTCGGGCGGTTGGGACGGTATCCACGCGGCCTGAGACTGAACGCCCACACAAGTGTGGTGAGCGTTGCGCTGTACAAGCTGGCAGCGGCATACGACATGCTGCCCGAGATGCAGTTGATCTTTCAGATGCGCGAATCCGGTGAGACAGACACCGCGACAGCCTTGTATTCGTGCAAGCAGCTAATGCGTTACGGTGACAGCCTGCGGGAACACCCGCAGCTCGACGCACGCTTGCTGCAGTTGGAGATGCTTGGCCTGTTCGCCAAGCTGTTGATCCGGCATCGGCCAGGCAGTTTCCTGGACGAGGTGAGTTGGCTCGACTACCCGCACCCAATCGAGTTCGCGCCCAGCTGGCGTATCGAGAAAGGCCCCAACGCGCCTGTTGCCCGGGTGCGCTACCGGGCCGCGGAAGTGGAAGTTGAACGGCTGTTGAAGCGAATGTGGAACGACATCTTTCGATTCCGCGACCACGACGCGGTAGGAGACGGCATGTGGAAGCACAATCATCTCGACAGCATGTGGCACGAGATGACGCCCTCAGAGCCGCTGATCTCGCGACGATGAGAATGCCCTCCGGCCGCGCTCGCGGCCGGTCGTCTTACGCGAAATTGAAATGCAGCCAGGAGTTCGCATCGATCCACCCGCGGCGCTTCCCACAATCCTCCATCGCGACAAGAGCGTCTTCACTCCATAGGAGGCGAGTGACGGCGCTGCGCGCCACGCCTTTCTGGATCTCGCAGCCATTGGCGAACCGGTCTCCGAATTTCTCGGCGAGATGGGCGCGCATCTTTTCCTCGCTGTCCGCATAGGCGACGCAGGCCATGATCGAGCGGCCTTCGCCGGTTGCGCGATCGTCGCACCACGCGGTCCACAGTCAGGACTCGTTAGATGGCTCACTCGTGGGTGCAGCGCACAAGTTCTTCTGCGAACACGTCGACCGGAGTAGGGGAGGCCAGGCCCGTGATGCGGGAGACGATCTCTCGTTGCAAGCCAACTTGATAGACCTGCAGGGCCCGCATCAACCCGGTTTCGGACAGCTCCAGCGCCTCCCGGTCAGCGCCTCTGCCTGGGTGGTGCAAGAGCAGATTCATCACGACATACATGGCGGCGGCGAGGGATGAACCTTCCTGCTCCGGCACCGGATCGTCGCCGGAGATGCCCCTCTCGACACAGCGGAAGTCGCGGGCAAGCCGCAGAAGAACCGTGTCGGACAGAGAGTTGGGTAGCGCCGATCGCTATTCCCGGCCTTCTAAGAAAGTGTGGAGGTGAACGAGATTGGCGCCTTGTTTTGGGCGCAGGGCCTGCCGTTGCATTCGATCTCCAAGTGGGTTCCCTCGAAGTTGTTCTCCCTGCGAATGGCTGCTCACTGCGTGAGCAGAGCTATTTTTTAACGTGCGCTGTCCACCGCCTGCCACGCAGGCGGTGCCAAGCAATCCGGGGTACGAGTCAATGGCGGCGGGTCGAGTTAGCTTTCGAGGTCCGCAGCCATCAAAGTTCGATCACGCTGGTGGGCAAATGCCCCGAGCAAGCGCGTTTTACGCCACTTTCGAAGATTAGCGCGGCCGAGCAGCAGGACGGCCACGCGGGGCATATGGTGCATTGAAACGAAGATGACGGAGCCGTCATTTCCGAATCATTTTCGTGTTCGGTAGAGTTGGCTTCTCGTCACGTGGGCACCGGCGGAAAGACGCGACAGCTGGGTATCTCCAAGCGCGGCGATACCTACCCGCGAACCTTGTTGACCGCCGGTGCACATAGCGCAGTATTGGGGCCGGTCAACCAGAAGGGGAGTCGAGCAGCTTAGCCCCCGGATTTGTGCTGGATGGGCGGTAGTACCCCACGACGCTGGCAACACTCCGATGCCCCGTCATCGCCATGGTGTCGGACAGCGGCACCTTTTGAACTGCGGCCTCGGTCACGAATCCAGACCGCAGCGAGTGCGCGGAAAACACCTCGGGCAAACCGGCCAGTTTTGCTCGCTCGCGAACGATGTCGCGCACGGCGGCAGGGGAGAGCGCCTCCCCCAGGTGCCCGCCTTTGCGGACTCGCCTGAAGATCGCTCCTTCCTCGATGCCTGAAGCCGTCAACCAAACCTGCAGTGCTTCGCCCGCAAGCCCTTCCAGTGGCTTCACATTCTCCGGACGATCGGCCGCAGTCTGATTGCTCTTGGAGTAGGCGAGGGTATAGGTGAAGCTGCTCGGTCCCCGCCGACGAAGGTTTTTCATGCTGGCCCCAGCCACTTCGGACCGTCGGCGCCCTCCAGAGGCCCACGCGAAGAGGAGGAGGGCGCGATCGCGGACGCCCTTGAGTGTTTCATCGCAAGTGTCCAGGATAGCCATCAGCGGATCCTTGGTCAGCGCATCCTTCTTTTGCGGCAGTGCCCCCCGTTTGCCATAGGCACGACGCGTCTTGGCCAACAACTCACGCACCTTGGGATCTTGACACGGGTTCTTGAGCTCATGCAGTTGATGGGCCTTGGACAGCACCGCAATCCGGTGGATCAATGTGTTGAGCGCCATCGGCCCCGGCTTTCCCTTGAATCCGGCATCCACCAAGGCCTGGTCAATGGCGAGTGGCAATTCGTGGACCAAGCCTTCAGCAGCAGTCCGCTGCGCGTGGTCCACGATGAACTGTAGAACCGCATTGGCTGGTAGCGGCAAGGTGACGGCCCGGCCGTATCGGAGGCCAAACCAGGCGGCCCAGTAGCGCAACGCGGAGCGGTAGCTGGCCAGCGTGTTCACCGACTCGCCCTCACGCATTAGTTCTTCGACGGCCTGCGCCGTCACCTGCGACAGGGTGGATGGTTCCAGGGCTGGAACATTTCTCAGGGATGGCAGGCGCATGGTCAAAACCAAGGTGGGTACAGCAGTATTTCAGATATCATTACATATAACGTATTGTTTACTACGGAACTAGCATATAAATCACGATAACTATCAATTATCGTTGCTAATTATGCTGGGGGAAGAGGGCGATGCAACCTAGAAATGTTAGAGGGCCTCGTGGTGTGCAGGTGGAAGAGGTTTGGGCTGCGGCCGACACCGTTCTGGGACTGGGAGAGCGTCCTACGATTGAGCGTGTGCGTCAGCAGCTGGGTCGAGGCTCTCCCAATACGGTGGGGCCTATGCTCGACGGATGGTACGGATCCCTCGCCAAGCGGCTGCGGCTACCGGCGGACGAGGTAGAGGGTGTCCAAGACCCCGATAATCAGTTGCCTGATTCTGTCCTTAGGGCCGCAAAGACCTTGTGGGGAAGAGCCCTGCAAAAAGCTCACGAAAGCGCCACAGTCCAGTTGTCGAACACCCGCACTGGACTTGAGGAGCGCGCCGAGGCGCTGCGCCAGGCTGAGGAAGAGGTCAAACGCGAGCAGCAGCGCCTCGAAGACCGGGGCGAGGCCTATACGGTCGCCATGGGGGCCAAGGACGCCCAGATTGCCGAGTTGTCCCGCCAGGCACAGGAACTGCAACAGCAATGGCTTGGGTGCCAGCAGCAACTAGACAGCGCGCGCTCAGAAGGCGCGCAAATAAGACAAGTGGCGGAAGCAGAGCGCCGGCGAAATGACTCCAAAGATGCAGATCACCAGATCGAGCGCTCCCGCATCGAAGAACGCGCGCAAGCCCAAGAGCGCAGGCTCAATGCCGAGGTTGACCGAGTCCGCCAGGAATCCAAACGGTTAGCGCAACAGCTGGAGAGCGACAGTAAGAAGGCGGCTAAAGCCCTGGCTGATGCAATGAACAGAGCCAGCGAACTCGACGCGCGTGCGCGAGCGCTGCAGATAGAGAAGACCGGTCTATTGCACGAACTGCAATCCGCCCGTGAAGAGGTCAAAGTGTTGCAGGCGACGCTCGATGAACGCAGCAACGACATGTTCGCCATGCTGAAAGAACTGAGGGAGCGTCTACCGGCCAATTCCGTTCAGAAAGCCAAACCACCCCGTAGGGCGCGGTCGAAGAAAAGTTAGAACGGGTGTAAAGTCCGCCGACTTCGGTGTTTGCGATTCGACTCATGAAGAGGCGTGACAACTTCCCTTCATGGACCGTGACATTTTCCTCCAGCGGATGCCGGGCGAACGCGTGAAGCACGCGTACCGGCCATAGTTTGACCATGCGGCAGCGCCGATGGTCAGCTGTCGCGAGCGGCAGCGAGTCTGGCCAGGTTACTACGTGGCGAAGAGGCGTTGGCCAACCGACACCCACGGGCGGACGCAAAATGGGTAGTGGTCAACGGCTCATACCGCGAGACGGCCATGATCACTGCAGTCACTCACGTACTCGACAGTAGCGGAGAAGTACCTAGCCTCTCCATTTGATATTTAACATAATATACATCGTATCTATCTATAGAACCGCCAGCCTGGCCAGAG
>CAZRFC010000337.1:0-4975 GCA_964598975.1 uncultured Mycobacterium sp.
GGCAAGACGGTAATCGAGCTGCGCCCGTGACCCTTGCCCTCCGCTACGCCGCCCGCAGCGACCGCGGGCTGGTACGCGCCAACAACGAAGACTCGGTCTACGCCGGGGCACGGCTGCTGGCGCTGGCCGACGGCATGGGCGGCCACGCCGCCGGTGAGGTGGCCTCCCAGCTCGTGATCGCCGCGCTGGCCCACCTCGACGACGACGAGCCCGGTGGTGACCTGCTCGGCAAGCTCGAACGGGCGGTCCACGAAGGCAATTCGGCGATCGCCGAGCAGGTCGACCTGCATCCCGACCTGGACGGGATGGGCACGACTCTGACGGCGATCCTGTTCGCCGGCGATCGGCTGGGCCTGGTCCACATCGGCGACTCCCGCGGTTACCTTCTGCGCGACGGCGAACTCAACCAGATCACCAAGGACGACACCTTCGTCCAGACCCTCGTCGACGAGGGCCGGATCACCGCCGAGGAAGCTCACAGCCACCCCCAGCGCTCGTTGATCATGCGGGCCCTGACCGGCCACGAGGTGGAGCCGACGCTGATCATGCGGGAGGCCCGCGAAGGCGACCGCTATCTGTTGTGTTCCGACGGCCTCTCCGACCCGGTCAGCCAGGAGACCATCCTGGAGGCGCTGAAGATTCGTGACGTCGCCGAGAGCGCGGACCGGCTCATCGAACTGGCGCTGCGCGGCGGCGGCCCCGACAACGTCACCGTGGTGGTGGCCGACGTCGTCGACAACGATTACGGCGGTCAGACCCAGCCGATCCTCGCCGGTGCCGTCTCCGGTGACGACGGGCATCGCATCGCCACCCCCAACACCGCCGCCGGCCGGGCGGCGCTGATCGCTCCCAAGGCTCCCGTCGTGGAGAAGGTGGTGCCCGAACCCGAGCTCCCGCCGCGCAGGTCGCGTCGCCGGACCTTCATCGCGGCGGCGCTGGTGCTGCTGCTGGCGCTCGCGGGAATCGGGCTGGGCTACAAGATCATCCGCGGCTACTACTACCTGGGCGCACACGACGACAACGTGGCGATCATGCGGGGTATCCAAGGCTCGTTCCTGGGAATCCCCCTGCAGCAGCCCTATCAGCTGGGCTGCATCAACAAGGTGGGCGAGCTGTCCCAGATCAGCTACGGCCAGGCCGAGACCCGTCTGGACTGCGAGCTCATGCAGCTGCAGGACCTCAGGCCCTCGGAGCGGGCCCAGGTGTCAGCCGGGCTGCCCGCCGGAAGCCTCGAGGACGCCATCGGGCAACTGCGCGAGTTGGCACACAGCTCCCTGCTGCCGCCGTGCACGCCTGCCTCACCGGCACCGCGCGGCGGATCAGGGGCACCGGCCGCACCGGCCCCACCGACAAGCCCGGCCCCATCCCCGTCGGCTCCATCCCCGTCGGCTCCGTCGTCGACGGGAGCGTCTGCCTCCCCCTCGGCGTCCCCGAGGTCGACGGCATCCACCACCGCGTTGCCCGCGCCGCAGCAGAAGCCGGGCACCGACTGCCGGGCGGCTGCCTGAGATGACGGTCCGTAGGAAGCCGAAGGCGGGTCGCGCATGACAACCGCGCCGCAATCACCGGTGCGGATCACCCCTCCGCTGCCCACCCGCCGCAACGCAGAACTAGGCCTGCTGTGCTTCGCCACCACCATCACCGGGGTGGCCCTGCTCATCGTGGAGGCCAACCAGGAACGGGGCATCACCTGGGACCTGCTGACCTACACCCTGGCATTCGGCGTCCTGTTCGGATGCGCCCATCTGGCGATCCGCCGCTACGCCCCGTACGCCGACCCACTGCTGCTTCCGGTCGTCGCGCTGCTCAACGGCCTTGGCCTGGTGCTCATCCACCGCCTGGACCTGGTTCCCGGGATCGGCGACAACGGTCCGTCCGCCGGGCAGCAGATGCTGTGGACGCTGCTGGCGGTCACCGGATTCACCCTGGTGGTCGTCTTCCTCAAAGATCACCGGATCCTGGCGCGCTATGACTACATCTGCGGCGCCGCCGCCCTGGTGCTGCTGGCCATCCCCGCGCTGCTGCCGGCGAAGCTGTCGGAGACCAACGGGGCGAAAATCTGGATTCGGTTGCCCGGCTTCAGTATTCAGCCCGCCGAGTTCTCCAAGATTCTGCTCCTGGTGTTCTTCGCCGGAGTCCTCGTCGCCAAGCGCAGCCTGTTCAACAGTGTCGGCCAGCACTTCCTGGGCATGGACCTGCCGCGTCCCCGCGACCTGGCGCCGCTGCTGGCGGCGTGGATGATCTCGATCGGCGTGATGGTCTTCGAGAAGGATCTCGGCACCTCGCTGCTGCTCTACGCATCCTTCTTGGTGATGGTCTACATCGCCACCGAGCGGTTCAGTTGGGTGGTCATCGGCCTCACCCTGTTCGGCATCGGCAGCGTCGTGGCCTATCACCTCTTCGGCCACGTCCGAAGCCGGGTACAGACCTGGATGGACCCGTTCGCCGACCCCGAGGGGGCCGGCTACCAGATGGTGCAGTCGCAGTTCAGCTTCGCCACCGGCGGGGTCTTCGGCACCGGCCTGGGCAACGGCCAGCCGGGCACCGTTCCGGCGGCCTCGACGGACTTCATCATGGCGGTGGTGGGGGAGGAGCTCGGCCTGGTCGGGCTGTCCGGAGTGTTGCTGCTCTACACGATCGTGATCGTGCGGGGCTTGCGTACCGCGATCGCCCTGCGGGACAGCTTCGGCAAGCTGCTGGCCGCCGGACTGGCCTCCACCCTGGCCATCCAGCTGTTCATCGTGGTCGGCGGGGTGACCGGCCTGATCCCGCTCACCGGCCTGACCACCCCGTGGATGTCCTATGGCGGCTCGTCGCTGGTGGCCAACTACATCCTGCTGGCCATCCTGGTCCGGATCTCCCACGCGGCCCGCAAGCCGATCCGAACCACCCAGAACACCCCCATCGCGGCGGCGCACACCGAGGTGATCGGTCGAGCATGAACACCTCCCTGCGACGAATCTCGATGATGGTGATGGCACTGATCGTCCTGCTGCTGATCAACGCGACGGTCACCCAGGTTTTCCGCGCCGACGCGCTGCGGACCGACCCGCGCAACCAGCGGGTGCTGCTCGACGAATACTCCCGGCAACGCGGGCAGATCACCGCCAACGGCCAGTTGCTGGCCTACTCGGTGTCCACCAGCGGCCACTACCGGTATCTGCGGGTGTATCCGGAGCCGGCGGCGTACGCACCGGTGACCGGCTTCTACTCACTGCGGTTCTCCAGCACCGGCCTTGAGCGCGCCGAGGATCAGATACTCAACGGCTCCGACGAGCGGCTTTTCGGCAAACGGTTGGCCGATTTCTTCACCGGGCGCGACCCGCGCGGCGGCAATGTCGACACCACCCTTGAGCCGCGGGTGCAGGAGGCTGCCTGGCAGGCCGTCCAGCAGGGCTGCGGCGGCGGTCCGTGCAAGGGCTCGGTGGTGGCGTTGGAGCCGTCCACCGGCAAGATCCTGGCGATGGTGTCCGCACCGTCCTACGACCCCAATCTGCTGGCCACCCACGACACCGAAGCCCAAGGGCAGACCTGGCAGGAACTGCGGGACGATCCCAATTCGCCGCTGACCAACCGGGCCATCTCCGAGCGGTACCCACCCGGCTCGACATTCAAGGTCATCACCACCGCCGCGGCGCTGCAGGCCGGGATCACCGAGAACGAGCAACTGACCGCGGCCCCGCAGATCCCGCTGCCCAACAGCACCAACACCTTGGAGAACTACGGCGGGACGCCGTGCGGCAATGCTCCGAAGGCTCCGCTGCGGGAGGCTTTCGAGCGCTCGTGCAACACCGCCTTCGTCGAACTCGGAATCCGCATCGGCGGTGACGCGCTGCGCAACACCGCCGACGCGTTCGGCTTCGACAGCCCGCCGGCGGCGATTCCCCTCCAGGTCGCCGAGTCGACGGTGGGACCGATGAGCGACGCTGCCGCGGTCGGTATGTCGAGCATGGGGCAGAAGGACGTCGCGGTGACCCCGTTGCAGAACGCGATGGTGGCGGCGGCGATCGCCAACGGCGGGGTGGTGATGCAGCCGTATCTGGTGGACCGAGTGGAGGGGCCGGATCTCGCCGAGATCAGCAACACAACACCTGTCGAGCAGCGGCGCGCCATCTCGGCCGAGGTCGCCGCTAAGCTAACTAATTTGATGGTCGGCGCCGAGAAGTTCACTCAGCAGAACGGGGCGATCCCGGGCGTCACGATCGCCTCCAAAACCGGCACCGCCGAACACGGAACCGACCCGCGTAACACCCCGCCGCACGCGTGGTACATCGCGTTCGCGCCAGCCCAGAATCCACGGGTCGCGGTGGCAGTGCTGGTCGAAAACGGCGGCGACCGACTGTCGGCCACTGGCGGCGCGCTGGCCGCCCCGATCGGGCGGGCGACAATCGCCGCGGCGTTAGCGGGGCAGCCATGAGTCCGCGCAGGCGAGCGAAGCGAGGCAAGCCATGAGCCCGCGCGTAGGGGTGACGCTGTCCGGCCGCTACCGGCTGCAGAGACTTATCGCGACCGGCGGCATGGGCCAGGTCTGGGAGGCCGTGGACAGCCGCCTGGGCCGTCGCGTCGCCGTCAAGGTCCTCAAGCAGGAGTACTCCTCCGACCCGGAGTTCATCGAACGGTTCCGTGCCGAAGCGCGCACCGTCGCCATGCTGAACCACCCGGGCATCGCCGCCGTGCACGACTACGGCGAAACCGAGATGGACGGCGAGGGCCGCACCGCCTACCTGGTGATGGAACTGGTCAACGGGGAGCCGCTCAACTCGGTGATCAAACGCACCGGACGGCTGTCGCTGCGGCACGCCCTGGACATGCTCGAGCAGACCGGCCGCGCACTTCAGGTGGCGCACGCCGCCGGCACGGATGCCCTCCTCGCCTGCCGCCTTGCTGCGGCCGTAGGCGGACAGGGGATTCACCGCATCCTGCTCGTCATAGGCGCCGTCCTTGCGGCCGTCGAAGACGTAGTCGGTCGAGTAGT
>CAZRFC010000338.1:0-3990 GCA_964598975.1 uncultured Mycobacterium sp.
TGCATCGCCATCTTTTCACCGTGATGATGGACCGGGAGTGGAAGCACGGGACCACTGCTGCGGTGGACGTCACTCTGCTGAGCCGCTACTACGAGCGCTTCGCGGACCACGCTGTTGAGATCTCCCGGCGGATCATCTTTCAGGCGACCGGCCAGATCTCCGGCGAAGCCCGAATCACCTACGCCAAGCGCGCACCCAGGCCGACAGGGTTGTCCCGGGTTTCATCGGCGTGACAGTTCATCGGTGTGTCGCCGGACGTGACGGCCTGGGGGATCATGCACGGCCGACTCGCACAGCACCGACAGCCGACCCCGATCGGTGACCGGGATGTGCAACGGGCGCACCTGGACGTGAACGGTTATCCGGCGCTCCCGGACGATCCGATTCACCGATGACCACAGGGAATCGGCACCCAGGAATGCCGTCACCGTCGAGGTACTTCCATCCGCCTGCCGGTAGGCCAGGCTCAACGGTTGAATCGGTCGGCCGGAATCGATGGCGGCCTGGAACAACGCCGGCCGGAACCGCCCGCGGTCCGGCCCGCAGTAGGTGGTCCCTTCGGGGAACGCGATGACGGTTTTTCCGGCGCGCAGTCGCTCGACCATGGTCCCGACAACCTCAGGGAGTTGCCGCAGACTGCGCCGGTCTATCGGGATGATGTTGGCCATCCGCGCCGCCGGACCCACCACCGGCCAATCGACGAGATCGGCGCGAGCGACGAAGCAACCCGGCAGTACCGCGCCGACGGCGAACACGTCGACCCACGAAGTGTGATTACTGACGACGAGCATGCCGCGAAGATTCCGGACGGGTTCGCCGGACAATGCGAAGCGAATCCCCAGGCAGCGCAGCACTGCTCGGCAGTAGAACCGCTGGGCGTGAAGCCGGCCCGGCAGCGGGACTACCAGCAGCGGCAACGCGGCCAGCACCAGCGCTGTGAGGGCGATCCGCCGGGCGGCCCGCAGCGCCGCCCAACCCTGCTGCACCGCCCGAGTGGTGCGGGTACCAACACACGCCTCGGTGCAGGACGCCTCGGGGAGCCAGGGGTGGCCCGTCGCGATCATGCGCCCTGGGCCTGCTGCACGGCCGCGGCCGACCGAAGCCGGGTGAGATAGCGCAGGTCGGCTCCGCGTTTGTCCAGAAGTGCGGGGAAGTCGCCGACCCCGAAGGCGGGATCGTGGGCGGGTTGCCCGCAGATCCGTGCGCCGAGTCGCAGATAGCCGCGCATCAGCGGCGGGATCGTCGTCCGCTCCGGCGGCTCAATGCTGTCGAGGTCGTCGCCGTCGAGCACCACCGGGCGGTAGGGATACACGGCGAATTCCTCTGCAGCGCAATAGCGGCTGAGCACAAGGTCGCGGATGCCACGCAGTTGGCTTCCGGGCCTTCCTTCGCCGTGTGTGGGGACCGAGACGCAGCCCATGACGTAGTCGTAGCCGCAGCGGTCGAGGTAGGCCAGGATGCCCGTCCACATCATCAGGATGACCGCGCCGTTACGGTGATCATTGCGCACCACGGCGCGGCCCATTTCGACCATCGACGGCCGTAGGGAATCCAAGGACCGGATATCGAATTCGGTTGCCGTGTAGAGCCCTCCGGCCGCGATGGCGCCTGTCGGGGGCAGCATGCGGTAACAGCCCACCAGGTCACCGGAGTGATCCTCACGGACGATCAGGTGGTCGCAGAACTGGTCGAAGTGGTCGGCGTCGAGATGATTGTCGTTACGCAGGGCAAAGCCTGGCTCGCCGGAGAAGACCTGATAGCGAAGCCGTTGCACGGCCAGAACATGTTCCGGCTCGGTGGTCAGCAGGAGGGTGTAGCGGGGGCCGGTCTCGAGACGGGTCGGTTGGGGGGCGATGAGTACCGAGGTTGCGCTCACGACCCGAACGATGGTCACGACATCTGTCCGGACCTCAACGCACGGGTGTTGTGTCGGTGTACAGGCGGTGACTTCTTAGGCCGGACCTCCATCTGCCCGACCGAGATCGAATCGGGTCCCGGCCAGCGCGATGACGACCAGTCGGCCCGTCTCGCCGTCGCGCCACGGCCCCTCCCGGCTCAGCTTCCGCCGGCTGGCGACCTGATGGACGACCGTGCGCTGTTCGGGCGAATCGGCAAGCTGCACAATTCCTTTGACCCGGAGAACTCCGGCGGGCAGGCCGTCGAGGAGATCCTCCAGCGCCCGGCGTTCGATGGGCGATTCCAACACCATGCTGGTGGCGACGTACTCGTCGTCGTGGGACGACGCCGACGCCGCCGGGATCTCGTCGTGGGCGAATCCCATCAGCGCCGACAGCGGCACCTGGCCCTGACGGGCGTGCAGGATCGGAACTCGCGGGGCGAGTCGTGCAAGCCAGCTGTCCAGATCGGCGAGCTGATCGCTCGAGACCAGGTCGATCTTGTTGATTACCAGCACATCCGCGGCGGCCAACTGGCGACGGATGGTGCGGCCGACCACCGGGTGGCGCTCACGGCGGCGCACCGTCTCGGCGTCGAGCAACACCACGACGCCGTCCAGATCGAAGCCGGGAGTCAGCGCATGGTGCGCGATGGGTGCCGGGTCGGCGATCCCGCTGGCCTCGATGATCACCTGGTCCGGCGGTTCGACGCGGTCGCGAACCGACCACAGTGCCGTCATCAGGTCGCTGCCGATCATGCAGCACACACATCCGTTGGTCAGCGTGATGGTGTCGCCGTCGGCGGCGGCGATCAGGTCGCCGTCGATACCGATGTCACCGAAGTCGTTGACCAGTAACGCGATCCGGCGACCTGCAGTCTGGGCGAGCAGTCCGTTGAGCAGGGTCGTCTTGCCCGAGCCCAGGTAGCCGCCGATCACGGTGACGGGGATGGGAGGCGGCGAAGTCACCCGCGCGCGGCCTCGAACGGTATCCCGCCCACCACCGTCCCCCACACCTCGATGTCGCGGATCGCCATCGGGTCGACATCGAGCGGGGATTGCGCGAGTACCGCGAAGTCAGCGAACTTGCCGGCCTCGATGGAGCCGATCTCATGGTCCATGTGCAACTGGAACGCGGCACCGATGGTCGCTGCGTGCAGCGCCTCGTACGCGGTGATCTTCTCGTGCTCGCCGAGCACCCGCCCACTCGGGGTGACGCGGTTGACCGCACACCACATCGTCATCAGGTGCCCGATCGGTGTGACACCGGAGTCGGTGTGGAACGACAGCGGGACGCTGTTGTCCAGGGCCGTGCGGCAGGCCCACATCCCGCGGGTGCGTTCAGGCCCCATGATCTGCTCGTAGTGCTGGTCGCCCCAGTACCAGATGTGGTTGGTGAAGATGTTGGCGCAGATACCCATTCGGCCCATCCGGCGGTATTGCGCGGCCGTCGTCATCTGGGAGTGCTGCAGCACGTGGCGGTGGTCCAGCCAGGCGTCGGTGCGCAACACCTCTTCGACAGCGTCGATGAAGATCTCCCCGGCCCCGTTGCCATTGCAGTGGCAGTGCACATTGAGCTTGCGGGCGTGAAACGCACGGACCGCCGCCAGAAGATCCTCCGGCGAGAACATCAGCAGGCCGTGGTCCTCCCCGGTGAAGTAGCCGGGCTCATTGACCACCGCCGTCCAGCCCTGAATCGAGCCGTCGGCAACCAGTTTGATGCCGGGCGTGCGCAACTTGTCGGACTCGATCTCGCGCAGTTTCACCGCCGCGTCGGCGACGGCGTCGTAGTCGGCGGCGCTGCCGGGCATGGTGGGCAGGTTGTAAAGCACCATCCGGACCGGGAAGGCGGCGTCGTTCACTGTGTCCTGCCACACTTGGACCTGGGTGGCGTCGATGAGCAGCATGCCGACCAACTCCGTGGAGGTGGTCACCCCGGCGTTGCGGCACATGGCGGCGTGGATCCGGATCGGCTCGGCACCGACGCTGACCGACATCGCCTTCGCGAAGGCGGCCTTGGCCAGCATCATGGCCGGGGCTTCCTGCAGTTCCCCGTTGAGTTCGCCGTCCGGGTCCTTGCCGATCCCCGGGGTCGG
>CAZRFC010000338.1:4000-4964 GCA_964598975.1 uncultured Mycobacterium sp.
GTCCCTGGTGATTGCTTCGGCGTCGAGCAGGGCGGTGTTGACGGTGGCGAGGTGACCGCTGGCGTGCCGGACGAAGACCGGCCTGGTGGTCGAGACCTGGTCGAGTTCCCGCTTGGACAGCCGCGGCAGATCCGGGAAGTAGATCGGATCAAAACCGTTGGCCACCAACGGCTCTCCGGCCGCGAGTTTGGCGTCCTCGTCCTTGAGCCGCGCGATGAGGTCTTCGTAGCTGCGGATCGGGGTGGTCATGGTTCCGTCCGACAGCGGGTACGGGTAGTAGCCGACGAACGGCATCAACTCACTGGCGCTGTCCATCGTGTGGCCGTGCGCTTCGACGAAACCCGGGACAAGGACATGGTCGGCGAAGCGGTCATCGACCGTCGCCTCACCCCAGGCCTGGCACTCCTGCAGGCTTCCGGCGCACACGATGCGTCCGTCGCGAACCGCGACCGCTTCGACCTCCGGGTTGGCCGGGTTCATCGTGACGACCTTGCGGGCCGTGAAGATTGTGTTCACGGCCACCGAATCTAGGCGAGCTCAGTCGTCGAGAGTGCGGAAAAGCCGTTCGGCCGCGTTGACGTAGTCCTCGATGAACTCCAGCACCACCTCGCGGGCGGGCTTGATCTTGTTCATCAGGCCCACGCCCTGGCCGACCCAGTAGGTGGACAGCGCCTGCGCCCCCGGGTGGCCGGTCTCGGCGAGCTTGTCGATCCGGCGCAGGGCGGGTTCGGCGATCATCGCCTGCAACGGCAGCGGCAGCGGCTGGCGGCCCCTGGGGTTCGGCGCCCACGCGTCGGTCCAGTCCGAGCGGAGCTGGCGCGACGGCTTGCCGGTGCGGCCGGCCGAGCGGACGGTGTCCCGCGAGGACGCTGCCAGCATCTTCTGCTTGGTGTAGGGCGCGGTCTCGGCTTCCTCGGTGGTCAGCCACACCGAGCCGGTCCAGGCTCCGGCCGCGCCCATCGCC
>CAZRFC010000339.1:0-4884 GCA_964598975.1 uncultured Mycobacterium sp.
GCCACGGGGGAGCCGGTCACCTCGGTCAGCGCCTGCCCGTCGAACGCGGCGAACGACATCCCCGCGAGGTCCAGCACCGCGTCATGGGTGCGCCCGAAGTGCTGTACGACAACCCGGCCGCCACGGTCGCCTGAGCCGTCCAGGGAGCGGACCTGCGGGGCTGTCGGTGCGACTGAGACGACGGCGTAGGGGTAGGGGGGGGAGGCGGGGACGGAGCCGAGTTTGTAGGCGTGCGTGATGCCCGCCGACACGAGACGCGCGGCGTGGTCGTCGAGCGTGGTCATTCGAACAGGTACCCCAGCGCGGAGTCGATCATCCGCTCGGCGCGCGGCCCCATCGTCTCCACGGCGCGCAGGCCGTCGAGGTGAGGCGGCTGGTTGATCGAGCCGAACTCGAAGCCCATGCCCATCCCGCCCTGCTTCTTGCCGCTGTCCGGGCCGACCTCCACGCCGATGCTCGACATGCCGAGGGTCAACTCGTGGCTGATGGCGTCCGGGTAGTGCTTGCCGTGCGCGCCAGCCGTGATCCGGGCGTTGTCGCGCCACTCGTCGGCCGTCGCCTTGCCGACCTCGTCCATGACGCCACGCAGCGGCTTGACTGCCTTCGCGCCGACCTGCGACAGATCGTTGGCGAGGGCGTAGAAGTCGGAGGCGTCGCCGTTCCAGATGCTCACAGGGGCACTCCCATCTGACCGACAAGCGGGGTACACTGTTGGCCAAGGTCAGGCGACGTTGGATCGCAGATATGGGCAGCAACTACGCGGCCCGCCCCGGTTTGGGCCTCCGGGCACACGAACGGCCTCCTCGCGGGGGCCGTTCGGCTTTCAGTAGACGTCTTCCTCTTCCAGCGACTCCCGGAACGCGCGGACAGCCTCCGCGACGTTGCGCATCGGGATGAGGTACTCGGAGATGTTGCAAGTGATGCGGACGCTCGGACCGTCCACGTATCCCCCCTCGGCGTACTCGCTCATGTGACAACCACCTCCACGTCGTAGCGGCGTGCGGTCGGATGCGTCTTCTCGTGCGGCGCAAGGATTCGGTAGCGGCGACCAACCGGCACCGTCGACTGGTCCGGGGCCTGCCAGTTGCCCAGCAGCACCAGACCCGCGCTCGCATCCACATCCGGCGCAGGGTCCAGCACCTCGAACAAGTCGCCCACCGTCAGCGCGTAGTCCTTCAAGGACACGCCGGGCGGGGGCTTCGCAGGCAGATGCAGCTCGACGCGGACCACCGTCGCAGTCCTGCCGCCCACCTCGGCCTCGCGCGACACGAGGGTGCGCGTCTGGATCTTGCAGCGGGACGTGAACAGAGTCTCCGTGGCGAGGACCTCAGCGCCGTCTACGTACTCGTAGCCGCCAGTGGGGCGCAGGGCTTGGCCGGTGTCGAGCATGAGGGACTCGGCCCGGGCGCGGCCAGCCTCAACAGCGCTAGACATCGCCGTGTGTCACCAGGCGCACGCTGCGACGGTGGACCCGGCCAGGCGTGATGTCGGCCAGCTCGTCCGACGTCACATGCAGCGTGCCGGATGCCACCAGCGCGTCACGCCGGTAGCGGTAGTCGTCGATGGACTCCTCGAGTTTGCCGTCAGGGTTCTTGAGGATTCGCAGCACCATCGCCACGACCACCCTGACCACGTTGTCAGTGGAGACCGTGGCGGCGGTGATGTCGGCCTCAAGGTTCGGGCGGCGCGACAGGAGCAGCGCCCAAGCGTCGCCGAGGAACGCCTCCGCGTTGGTCGTCTCCTGTGCGTCGAGGGGACGCCAGCGGGCCTCGATGTCCGCGACGATCGCCGGGTTAGCCATGACGCCCCCTCTCCGCTCTCAGGTCACTTCTTGGCGCGGTCGGTCTCGGGCGTGGGCTTGCCCGAGGTGACGCCAGCCAGGGTGTAGTTCTCGTTCGGGGTGGAGTCCGGCGTGTTGCCGAAGTAGCCCTTCTCGTTGGCCTCGTCGAACTTGGCCTGAACCTCGGCCTGTCCGGCGTCGTCAGCAGTCTTCTTCTGGGTAGCCATATCGGTCCTCTCCGATCAGCGGAACGGCCTGCCCCGTCAGGAGTGCAGACCAGTTGGTGCGTGTCTGTTCTGCGGGTGCCTCGCTAGCGGGGGTCAGGTCGACGAAGTCGTCACAGGCGTTAGCGACCTGCTCAGGCTTCGGATAGAGGACCCGCCCCCGCCAACGAAGCGTCACGATCAGGCAGCCGGCGAACGCAGGACGGCGAACGGGTAGCGGCTCGCCTCGGTCTCCTGCTGGCGGTTGATCGGGTTGGCGACCGCGTAGGCCGCGCGGAACACGAGCCGCAGAGCGACCATGTCCTGCTGCGGAAGGTTGTACTGGATCGCCCCGGTGTTGTCGGTGATGACGCCCTCGGTGATGAGCTTGTACGTCATGTCCTGACGGACGCCGACGACGAGCTTGGAGAAGTCACCCACGACCAGCTCGGCTGCGCTCAGGCCGGTCGGCCAGAGGCCAGCCAGCGTCGGAGCGTAGTTCGGCGTCGGGATGTCGCTGGCGAGAGCGATCGTCTGACCCGTGGTGTCACGGACCTGACGCAGACGCGACTTGAGGGTCACGTTGCCGACCGCGCCGTTCGGGACGTAGCCGTCAGCCTCCAGTGTGCCGACGAGGTCGGACAGGTCGCCGTGGATGCCACCAGCCGCAGCGGCGTTGGTGCCACGCGCCACGACGTTGCCAGCAGCGACCGCGTCCGCCACGAGGTTGCCCTCAGTGGCCCAGGTGGTCGGCGCGTTGGTGCCGAAGAACACGGCCGCGTCGAGAGTCCGGGCGATGGCCTGCTCCATGAGGGGCTGGATCGCGCCCCACACGTCGAAGCCCGCGTCATCCAGCACCGCCTCGGGGATCGGAACGATGGTGGCGATCTCCTCGACGTACATGTACTTGTTGTCCCACGCGGCCTCGGTGGTCTGCTTGAGGCCGGTGTCACCGGACACGAAGTACGCGGTGGGCAGGGCCGACAGCACCGGGAACCGGGTCTGACTGCGCGAGATGGGGATGCGGGTACCCAGCTCGAGAGCGGCCGACTGGCCGCTCAGGCTGGTGAGCATGGCGTTCGAGACCTCTTCGGGCACGAGCGCGGCCGCGTCGGTGCGCGACACAAGGGAGTTGTACGGCACGGTGACCTCCTAGGTCTGTTGATGACTTGCAGCGGAGCCACCCGTGCCGGGGTGGTGCTGCGTCACGCTCGGCCGGCGGCCTTGCGAATGAGAGACGACATGCCCTGCGGTGCAGCGGCAGTCGCGCGGCTCCCGCCGTCGAACGACGGAGGAGCCTGGTCCTTCTTGGGGAGGCCGCCGACAAACGCCTTGATGGCCTTCTCGTCGGGCTCGCCGTCCTCGGTCACGAACCGACCGAGGTCGAGGTAGTCGAAAACGCCGGTCAGGTCCGCTCCGGCAGTCGCGGCCTCAGCCTTGATGTCAGCCGTGGCGAGGCGCTTGCCGTAGCCCTGCGCGGCTTCCGCGCGGCCACGGGCCTCAGCTTCAGCCACGGCCTTCTCTGCCTCGCTCATGGACGACTTGCGCAGATCCTCAAGCTCGCGCTCAAGGGCCTTGGCGCGCTTCGCGGCTTCGTTGCGCTCTGCCTTCATGCGGTCGAGCGCCTGCTTGCCAGCATCGCCTAGGGCCTCCTCAGCAGGATTGCCCTGCTGTTCGGTTGCCTGCGACTCCTCTGCGGACGGCGCCGCTTCGGTAGGTGTTTCGGACATGCACTGTTCTCCCTTGCGGAGATACCTGAGCGCCTTGCGCGCTCAGGGGGGCTCAGAGGATGTAGCCGAACTGCCGCAGCAGCTCTAGCGCCTTCGCGCGGTCGCCTGCCGCTTCGAGGTAGATGCCCTCGGGCGTCGGGTAGTTCTGCGGCACCTTCGTGTTACGGAACCGCGTCTCAGGGTCAAAGAAGGCCAGCAGGTCGGGCTGGCCGGCAGGCACCGGGGCGGGCGTCGAGTGGGTCGACTTGACGACCGTTCGGGAGCGCGTTGCCGTCGTGGACACACCTCGGTAGGCATTCACCACACGAGTGATGTCCGCGCCGTCCTCGATGGCTTGAATCTGCGCCTTCGTCAGATCCTTGATGTGGCCTTGCTCGTAGGCTTCGCGGGGGCTCGTGATGAACCCCTCCGACTTCGCCCACTCGGCGTTTCGGGCGGGCATCATCGCGCAATCGCAGCGCGGGTGCCGCTGAAAGCCCGTCGACCACTTGTAGACCCGGCCTGCGAGGATCGCGCACCGCTGACACGACGGCGGATTCAGTACGCGGATGTAGTTGCTCACCTGGCGCTGCGCCGTGTTCTGGACGCTCACGGCCTGACGCGCTACGTCGGCAATCTGCATAGCCGCCATCAGGTCGAGCCAGCTCTGACCGCGCAGCAACGACTCGTCAACGGACAGCCCCGAGGTAACGCCAGCCTTCGCCTCTGTCACCGCCCCGTAGGCCAGTGAATCCAGCGAGCGACCGTCAGACGCGCGGCCCACCAGCGACTCAGGGCGAAACTCGCCAGTCGGGTCATCAGGGATGCCAACCTGCTCAAGCACGCGCGGCACATAGCGCGTCGACTCCTCAGCAACGACGCGCTGAGCCTCCACCACCAGAGCAAGGATCGCTGGGCCGTGACGACGCCACCCGGCATCGAAGTCATCCCCGATCCGCAACCAAATCCGCTTGATCTCGTTGCGGGTAGTGAAGTTGACCCTCTGCTGAAAGGCGTAGAAGTCACGCGCCGCCGCTGGCAGCATCCCGGATCGCCTTCACGCCCACCGCAGCAGCTCGCGTCGCCTCGGCGTCGTCGGCGCTCTCCATGTCGTCAATCTGCGTCTGCGAGTACCCAAGGTCCACCCGCGTCTGCCGCAGCGGCACCACGCCCGTCTGGTAGCGCTTGATGG
>CAZRFC010000340.1:0-4877 GCA_964598975.1 uncultured Mycobacterium sp.
CGCAACTGTTCGGCGGTCAGCACGGCCAGGACGTAGGACTGGTCCTTGTCCGCATCGACCGCGCGACGCAGCCGGCCACCGTCCAGTCGCGCGTAGTGGCCGGTGGCCACCGCATCGAAACCGAGTGCCAGCGCCCGGGCGGCCAGCGCCGAGAACTTGATCCGCTCATTGCAGCGCACGCATGGGTTCGGGGTCTCGCCGCGGGCGTAGGACGACACGAAGTCGTCGATGACATCGGCCTTGAAACGGTCGGCGAAATCCCAGACATAGAAGGGAATCCCGAGGATGTCGGCGACCCGGCGGGCGTCACCGGCATCCTCACGGGAGCAGCAGCCCCGCGAACCGGTGCGCAGCGCACCGGGCGCTTGCGACAGCGCCAGGTGCACTCCCACCACCTCGTGGCCGGCGTCGACCATCCGGGCGGCAGCGACCGAGGAGTCCACCCCGCCGCTCATCGCGGCGAGCACCCTCACCGGACACCCTCGAGTGACGAACTGGCCAGCGCCGCGTGACGGGCCCGATCGACGGCGGCCGGCAGCACCTGCATCGCGGCCTCGACGTCTTCCTCGGTGCTGGTGTGCCCGAGCGACAACCGGAGGGAGCCTCGGGCGACCTCCGGATCGGCCCCCATGGCCAGCAGCACGTGGGAGGGCCGCGCCACCCCGGCGGTGCAGGCCGAGCCGGTGGAGCACTCGATACCGTTGGCGTCCAACAGCATGAGCAGGGAATCCCCCTCGCAGCCGCGGAAGGTGAAGTGGGTGTTGCCGGGAAGCCGGCCGGCACCGTCGGCGCCGTTGAGTACCACATCATCGATCGTGTTCAGAACCTGGTCGATGAGGCCGTCGCGCAGGGCGCTCAGTCGCGCGGCCGACTCGGGCTGCGTGCTCACCGCGATATCGACGGCGGTCGCCATCGCCACAGCGCCGGCCACATCGACGGTTCCCGATCGGACATCACGCTCCTGGCCGCCGCCGTGCAGCAGCGGCACGCAGGCGGTGTCGCGGCGCAGAAGAAGTGCCCCCACCCCGGCCGGACCGCCGAACTTGTGCGCGGTGATGCTTAGTGCAGCCAGCCCCGACCCGGCGAAGTCGACCGGCACCTGCCCGACTGCCTGCACCGCGTCACTGTGCATCGGAATGCCGAACTCGGCTGCCACAGCGGACAATTCGTGGATCGGCATTAGGGTGCCAACCTCATTATTAGCCCACATCACCGTCACCAGCGCCACGTCGTCGTGTTCGCGCAACGCCTCGCGCAGCGCGGCGGGGGTCACCGATCCGTCTGGCTGGCAGTCCAGGTAGGTGACGTCCGCGCCCTCGTGCTCGGCCAGCCATTCGACCGCGTCGAGAACGGCGTGGTGCTCGACGGGGGTGGTGATGATTCGTCGACGTTGCGGCTCGGCGTCGCGGCGGGCCCAGTAGACGCCCTTGACGGCCAGGTTGTCGCTGTCGGTTCCGCCGGCGGTGAGGATCACCTCGGAGGGCCGGGCGCCGAGGCGGGCGGCGATGGTCTCGCGGGACTCCTCCAGCCGTCGCCGGGCGGCGCGGCCGGCGGTGTGCAGCGAAGACGGGTTGCCCACGGCCCCCAGCGCGGCGGTCATCGCCTCGATGGCCTCGGGGAGCATCGGGGTGGTTGCTGCGTGGTCGAGATACACCGACCGGGTCTGGCTCATGGCCTGTTCAGGATACCGGCCGGACGAAGCGGTTCTTCCAGGCGAAAGGTGCTCGCGGGCCGTCGCGTGGCACCATTCACGGCGTGTGCTTTTCGATGACGGCCGATCTGGTGGCCGGTACTGCCCTGGTGCCGGTCGCGGCGCTCACGCTTCGCAAGGTCAAATATCGGCGGGAGTTGCTGTTCGCCGCGCTGCCTGCGCTGTTCTCCGCACACCAGTTGCTGGAGGTCGCGGTATGGGCCGGATTGGATGGTCGGGTGGCGCCGGGGCTGGCGGAGTTCGCGATGCGGGCCTATCTGTTCATCGCCTGGCCGCTGCTGCCGACCTATATGCCACTGGCGGTGATGCTGATCGACCCGCGCCGTCGGGCCGCGGTGGCGCCTCTGCTGGTGCTCGGCCTTATCGTGTCCGGGTATCTGGGCTACGTGGTGCTGGCCAATCCGGTGGAGGTGATCCGGCACGACCACGGCCTCGAGTACGCCACCGTCGTCGCGCATCCGCTGTTCTGGGCGGTGCTCTACATCGTCACGGTGATCGTGTCGCTGTTGATGTCGAGCTACCGCTGGATCGTCGCCTTCGGCGTGCTTAACCTGATCGGCCTGATTCTGGTTGCAATTTTCTACGTGCAGTCGTTCGCCTCGCTGTGGTGCTTCTTCGCCGCAGGATCGTCGCTCCTGATCCTCATGCACATGATCCGGCAGCGAGCGATGCCCGACCACGCCGATCGGCTCACCGGCCCCGCGGTGCCGCAGCCGGCCTGATCCAGGGGCACGACGCAAAAACGCCCGGCCGGGTTCCCCCGGCCGGGCGTCTTCGAACCGTCGATTGCGGCTAACCCTTGCGGGCCTTGACGGCCTGGGTCAGCTGCGGAGTGACGCTGAAGAGGTCACCGACCACGCCATAGTCGGAGATCTCGAAGATCGGCGCTTCCTCGTCCTTGTTGACCGCGACGATGGTCTTCGAGGTCTGCATACCGGCGCGGTGCTGGATGGCTCCGGAGATGCCCAGGGCGATGTACAGCTGGGGCGACACGGTCTTGCCGGTCTGGCCCACCTGGAACTGGCCCGGGTAGTAGCCGGAGTCCACCGCCGCGCGGGAGGCGCCGACGGCACCGCCCATCGAGTCGGCGAGCTCCTCGACGATGCTGAACTTCTCCGCGCTGCCGACACCGCGGCCACCGGCGACCACGATGCTGGCCTCGGCCAGCTCCGGACGGTCTCCGGCCACGGCGGGCTGGCGGGCGGTGATGCGGGCGGCGTTGGGAGCCGGCGCGGGCACCGCGACGGTGACCTGCTCGCCCGCACCCGGGGTGGGTGCGGCGTCAATGGCACCGGGGCGCACGGTGATCACCGGAACGTCGGCGTTGACCTTGGCCTCGACGGTGAACGCGCCACCGAAGATCGAGTGCACGGCGGTGCCGCCGGACCTGATCTCCACGACGTCGGACAACACGCCCGAGCCGATCCGGGCTGCCAGCCGGCCACCGATCTCCTTGCCGTCGGCGGTGGCCGGCAGCAGGACTGCGGCCGGGCTGGCCGACTCGACCAGCTGCTCGAGCACGTCGACGTACGGGGTGATCAGGTAGTTGGCCGCGTCGTCGGACTCGGCGACGTAGATCTTGGCCGCACCGGCGGCCTTGAGGTCCTCGGCCAGCGGCGCGGCGGTGCCGGGGGCACCGATCACGACGGCCGACGGCTCGCCCAGTGCGCGGGCGGCGGTCAGGAGCTCGGTGGTGACCTTCTTCACCGCGCCCTCGGAGTGCTCGACGAGCACGAGTACTTCAGCCATGTGTGAGTCTCTTTCTCGGGTGTAGGGGGACGGTTGCTAGATGATCTTCTGGGCGACGAGGTACTCGGCGATCTTGGTGCCGCCCTCGCCTTCGTCGGAGACCTTCTCGCCGGCCGTCTTCGGCGGCTTCGGGGTTGAGGTCAGGACGCTCGAGCCGGCGTTGGCCAGACCCACCTCGTCGGCCTCGACGCCGATATCGGCCAGCGTGAGGGTCGCGACTTCCTTCTTCTTGGCGGCCATGATGCCCTTGAAGGAGGGGAAGCGCGGCTCGTTGATCTTCTCGTTGACGCTGACCACCGCGGGCAGCGACGCCTCGACGCTGAACACGCCTTCGTCGGTCTCGCGCTCGCCGCTGATCTTGTCGCCCTCGACGACGATCTTGCGCATGTGGGTCAGCTGCGGCAGGCCGAGGTACTCGGCGATGATCGCCGGAACCGCACCGCCGGTGCCGTCGGTGGCCTCGTTGCCCGCGATCACCAGGTCAGTGCCCTCGATGGTGCCCAGCGCGCGGGCAAGGGCCCAGCCGGTCTGCACCATGTCCGAGCCGTGCAGCCGCTCGTCGAGCAGGTGCACACCCTTGTCCGCGCCCATCGAGAGCGCCTTCCGGATGGCCTCGGTAGCCCGTTCCGGGCCCGCGGTCAGAACGGTGACCGTGCTGTCGCCGCCTTCCCGTTCCTTGATCAGCAGCGCTTCCTCGACGGCGCGCTCGTTGATCTCGTCGAGCACGGCGTCGGCCGCGTCCCGGTCGAGGGTCCAGTCACCGTCGGAGAGCTTGCGCTCCGACCAGGTGTCGGGGACCTGCTTGATCAGAACCACGATGTTGGTCATGGCTTTCTCGTCCTCCTGGCAGGCGTAGCGCGGCCGGGACAGGCCGCGGGTTTCACATCCGCTGAGCACACCATGTTACTGGTCAGTAACTTCTGGTGGATCGCACCATAACGATAGCTTGCCGAAAGGGGTGTTCTCGCAGGCCGGTCGGGACCGCTCGGGTACGCGAATCGGGCAAGGCAGGCTAGCCTGCCTTGCGATGGACGCACATGTGACGGACCCAGCCGACGCCGGCCTGCCGCTGACCGGCGAACGGACCGTCCCCGGTTTGGCGGTCGAGAACTACTGGTTCCGCCGGCACGAGGTCGCCTATCTCCGATGCGCCGATATCTGCGCAGCTCAGGAGGTACTCGAAGCGGGTTGCGGCGAGGGCTACGGCGCCGATCTGATCGCGTCGGTGGCCCGCCGCGTGGTGGCGGTGGATTACGACGCGGCGACGGTGGAACACGTCCGCGCCCGCTACCCGAGAGTGCAGGTCCTCGCCGGCAATCTGGCGGACGTCCCACTGCCCGACGCGGCCTTCGATGTTGTGGTGAACTTCCAGGTGATCGAGCATTTGTGGGATCAGCCACAGTTCATTACCGAATGC
>CAZRFC010000341.1:0-4825 GCA_964598975.1 uncultured Mycobacterium sp.
TCGTTCACCCTGCCGCGCAACGGCATCGTCGGTGTCATCGGGCCCAACGGCGTCGGCAAGTCGACCCTCTTCAAGACCATCGTCGGTCTGGAGAAGCCGGACAGCGGCACGGTCCGTATCGGTGACACCGTGAAACTGAGCTACGTCGACCAGTCCCGCGCGGGAATCGACCCCAAGAAGACGGTCTGGGAGGTGGTCTCCGACAAACTCGACTACATCGAGGTGGGCCAGACCGAGATCCCGTCCCGGGCGTACGTGTCGGCCTTCGGGTTCAAAGGACCCGACCAGCAGAAGCCGGCCGGTGTGCTGTCCGGCGGCGAACGCAACCGGCTCAACCTGGCCCTGACCCTCAAGCAGGGCGGCAACCTGCTGCTGCTCGACGAGCCAACCAACGACCTCGATGTCGAGACGCTCGGATCGTTGGAAAACGCGCTGGAGAAATTCCCCGGTTGCGCGGTGGTGATCTCCCACGACCGTTGGTTCCTCGACCGGACCTGTACCCACATCCTGGCCTGGGAGGGTGACTCCAGCAACGAAGCCAAGTGGTACTGGTTCGAGGGCAACTTCGGCGCCTACGAGGAGAACAAGATCGAGCGACTCGGGGCCGATGCGGCGCGTCCGCACAGAGTGACCCACCGGAGGCTCACACGCGACTAGTGTCTGGGCTGTGACGGCTGGCCCGGACATTTCCGATTACACACCGGCGTATGCGGCCACCTACCGTGGCCCCCATGGGGGAGCGGTGGATGACGCGCCTGTCCCGGCGGCGCTGATCGCCGCCCAGCAGCGCCTTGCGTCGCGCCGGCAGGCGGGGGAGACACTGGTCGAGGTCTATGGCGGCCCTCAAGGGCAGCCGGATGCCGTCGAGTTCGGCCCGGCCCTGCAGATTGTGACCGATCAGGCGGCGATGCTGATGGACTCGGTCACCGTGCTGTTGCACCGCCTCGGGGTCGCCTATGTCGCGCTGATGCACCCGTCGATGTGGGTGCGTCGCGACGGTGAGGGAAACCTGCTTTCGGTCGGCCCGTCGGCATCCGACGGAGCCATCGAAGAGTCCTGGATCCACATCCAGTTGGCCGAGAACGTCAATCAGCGGGCACTCTCCGAAGCGGTGCGACTGCTGCCGATGGTGGTGGCCGACGCCCGCCAGGTGGCCCAGGATTCGGCGGCCCTGTCGTCCGGACTGCTGCAACTCGCCCATGAGATCGCCGCCGATGACGGAACCCGCTTCCCCGGTGACGACCGAATGGACGTCTCCTACCTGCTGCGCTGGCTGGACGTGCATTTCGTGCTGCTGGGCTCCCAACGAGTCGCCGTGCACGACGGCACCGCTACCGCCGACCCGGCCAGCCGACTGGGGGTGGCCAAGTTGCGCACGGAGGTGCTGCCCGAACTCAGCGCACCCGGCGAGACACTGGTGTTGGCCCAGGCCACCATGCCGAGCTTCCTGCGCTACGGCGCCTATCCGTACATCGTGGTGGTGCGCGAGCAGGGCTCCGGCGGGCAGGAGCGCAGCGACTCGGGGGCGGGCCCCGGTGGGCAGGAGCGCAGCGACTCGGGGGCGGGCTCCGGCGGGCAGGAGCGCAGCGACTCGGGGGCGGGCTCCGGCGGGCAGGCCATCGAGCACCGCTTCGTCGGGCTGTTCACCGTGGCGGCGATGAACGCCAATGTGCTCGACATCCCGCTCATCTCCCGCCGGGTCCAGGAAGCGCTGGCGCTGTCCCGGGACGACCCGCGCAATCCGGGCCAGTTGATCCTCGACATCATCCAGACCGTGCCGCGCTCGGAGCTGTTCACCCTTACCGCCGAGCAGTTGCTGGACATGGCCGCTGCAGTGATCGACCTCGGTTCCCGGCGTCGGACCCTACTGTTCCTGCGCACCGATCGACTGGGCCACTTCGTCTCCTGCCTGGTCTACCTACCGCGTGACCGGTACACCACCGCCGTCCGGCTGGCCATGCAGGAAATCCTGGTGCGCGAGTTCGGTGGTGCGAGCATCGATTATGCGGCCAGGGTCAGTGAATCCCCTTGGGCGGTCGTGCATTTCACCGTTGTACTGCCCGAAGAGGTGCGCTCGCCGATCGACACCTCGCCGGCTAACCGGGACCGCATCCAGGATCTGCTCAGCGCCGCGGCCCGCACCTGGTCGGACCGGCTGCTGGCCTCGGTGTCGGCCGGTGCGATCGAGGCCGCGGTCGCCGAGCACTACGCCGATGCGTTGCCAGAGGAGTACAAGCAGGTCGTCGATCCGGAGGAGGCGGTCGCCGACATCGGCGTCATCGAGAGCCTCACACCCGATTCGGTGCGACTCCAGCTGGAACCCGGAGATGCCAGGACCGCCGCCGGCGAGGCGTACCTGACCTGGTACCTGGGTGGCGCTTCGGCGTCGTTGAGTCGGCTGCTGCCGATGCTGCAATGCATGGGCGTGGAGGTCCTCGAGGAGCGGCCATTCACCGTGACCCGCCCGGACGGGCTTTCGGTTCGGATCTACCAGTTCAAAATCCGCCCGGAGGCTTCCATGCCTCAGACGGCCAGCGCACAGGAGTGGGATGCCACCGCGGCCCGCTTCACCGAGGCGCTCACCGCGATCTGGGAGGGTCGCGCCGAGATCGACCGGTTCAACGAATTGGTGCTGCGGGCAGGCCTAACCTGGCAACAGGTCATGCTGCTGCGCGCGTACGCCAAGTACCTGCGGCAGGCCGGGTTCCCCTACAGCCAGTCCCACATCGAATCGGTGCTGGGTGAGAACACCTCCACCGCGCGGTCGCTGGTGGCGCTGTTCGAGGCCCTGTTCAAACCACAGGTCGAGGGCGACCCGGAATCGGCGAACAGGGGCCCGGACGCCAAGACTGCCGCTCGGGCGGTTGCCGCCGATATCGACGCCCTCACCAGTCTGGACACCGATCGGGTGCTGCGTGCCTTCGCCTCGATGATCGAGGCGACCCTGCGCACCAACTTCTTCGTCACCGCGCCGGAATCCGCCCGCGCCCGAGACGTGTTGTCGGTCAAGGTCAATCCGGAACTGATCACCGAACTTCCGCTGCCCAGGCCGAAGTTCGAGATCTTCGTCTATTCGCCGCGTGTCGAGGGTGTGCATCTGCGGTTCGGGCCGGTGGCCCGCGGTGGCCTGCGCTGGTCCGACCGGCGGGAGGACTTCCGCACCGAGATCCTGGGACTGGTCAAGGCCCAGGCCGTCAAGAACGCCGTCATCGTGCCGGTCGGGGCCAAGGGCGGGTTCGTGGTGAAACGCCCACCGGCGCCCACCGGCGACCCGGCAGCCGATCGGGATGCCTTCCGTGAGGAGGGGGTGGCCTGCTACCGGCTGTTCGTCGCCGGACTGCTCGACGTCACCGACAATGTCGTCAACGGCAAAGTGATTGCGCCGCAACGGGTTGTGCGCCGCGACGGTGACGACGCCTACCTCGTGGTCGCGGCCGACAAGGGTACCGCGACTTTCTCCGACATCGCCAACGATGTGGCCGGGTCCTACGGCTTCTGGCTCGGCGACGCCTTCGCCTCGGGCGGATCGGTGGGCTACGACCACAAGGCCATGGGCATCACGGCCAAGGGCGCCTGGGAGTCGGTCAAGCGGCACTTCCGCGAGATGGGTGTGGACACCCAGAGCGAGGACTTCACCGTCGTCGGCGTCGGAGACATGAGCGGCGACGTGTTCGGCAACGGCATGCTGCTCTCCGAACACATCCGGTTGGTCGCGGCCTTCGACCACCGGCACATCTTCATCGACCCCGATCCCGACGCGGCGCGCTCCTTCACCGAGCGCCGCCGCCTGTTCGATCTGCCGCGCTCCAGTTGGGAGGACTACGACGCCGCCCTGATCAGCGCGGGCGGCGGCGTTTTCAGCAGGCAGCAGAAGGCCATTCCGATCAGCGAGCAGATGCACCGGGTGCTGGGCATCGAGGATGACATCTTGGATATGACGCCCCCGGACCTGATCCGGGCCATCCTGCGTGCGCCGGTGGACCTGCTCTTCAACGGGGGCATCGGCACCTACATCAAGGCAGAGTCCGAGTCCGACGCCGCCGTCGGCGACCGTGCCAACGACACGGTGCGGGTGAACGCCAATCAGTTGCGCGCCAAGGTGATCGGCGAGGGCGGCAATCTCGGCGTCACGTCGCTGGGCCGGGTGGAGTTCGACCTGTGCGGCGGCCGGATCAACACCGACGCCCTGGACAATTCCGCCGGGGTGGACTGCTCCGACCACGAGGTCAACATCAAGATTCTGGTGGACTCCTTGGTCAGCGCTGGAAAGCTGGAGCCGGGGAAACGCACCGAACTGCTGACGTCGATGACCGATGAGGTCGGCGAATTGGTGCTCACCGACAACAGCGACCAGAACGATCTGATGGGAACCAGTCGGGCCAATGCGCCCTCGCTGCTCAATGTGCATGAACGCCAGATCTGGGAACTCGAGGAGCGTCGCGAACTCAACCGCGAGCTTGAGGCCCTGCCGTCCGGCAAGGAGATCCGCCGCCGCGAGGAGATCGGGGCCGGTCTCACCTCGCCGGAGTTGTCGACCCTGATGGCGCATGTCAAGTTGGCTCTCAAGGAGCAGGTGCTGGCCAGCGACCTGCCCGACCAGGAGGCGTTCGCCGCCCGGCTGCCCGGATACTTCCCCGGTCCGCTGCGCGAGAACTTCGCCGCCGAGATCCGAACCCATCAGCTGCGGCGCGAGATCATCACCACGATGTTGGTGAACAATGTCGTCGACACTGGCGGGATCACCTACGCCTACCGGGTTACCGAGGACGCCGGGGTCGACTACGTCGACGCGGTCCGCGCCTTCGTGGCCAGCGACGCCATTTTC
>CAZRFC010000342.1:0-4798 GCA_964598975.1 uncultured Mycobacterium sp.
GTCTCCGGGGAAGGTGTGCAGCAGGCGCTGCTGAAGATCCTGGAGGGCACCCAGGCGTCGGTGCCCCCGCAGGGCGGCCGCAAGCACCCGCACCAGGAGTTCATCCAGATCGACACCACCAACGTGCTGTTCATCGTCGCGGGTGCGTTCGCCGGACTGGAGAAAATCGTCTCCGACCGGATCGGCAAGCGGGGCCTTGGTTTCGGTGCCGAGGTCAAGTCGAAGGCCGAAATCGACACCCAGGATCACTTCGCCGAGGTGATGCCCGAGGACCTGATCAAGTTCGGTCTGATCCCGGAGTTCATCGGCCGGCTGCCGGTGGTCGCATCGGTGACCAATCTGGACAAGGACTCGCTGGTCAAGATCCTCTCCGAGCCGAAGAATGCACTTGTCAAGCAGTACACCCGGCTGTTCGAGATGGACGGCGTGGAGTTGGAGTTCGACGACGACGCCCTGGAAGCGATCGCCGATCAGGCCATCCACCGTGGCACCGGCGCCCGCGGGCTTCGCGCCATCATGGAGGAAGTCCTGCTGCCGGTGATGTACGACATCCCCAGCCGTGACGACGTCGCCAAGGTGGTCGTCACCAAGGAGACCGTGCTGGACAACGTCCTGCCGACCATCGTGCCGCGCAAGGCCGCCCGTTCCGAACGGCGTGACAAAACCGCGTAATCCTGCTGCGAGCAGACGCAAACTCGCACTTTTCGGCCCTCTTCCGTGCGACTTTGTGTCTGCTCGCGCGGTCAGGTGACCCGCTCGGGCCTGCTGTAGACGTTCATCGACTCGCCGCGCAGGAATGCGATCAGGGTCAGACCGGACTGCGCGGCCAGATCCACCGCCAGCGACGACGGTGCCGACACCGCCGCCATGATCGGGATCCCGGCCATCACCGCCTTCTGAGTAAGCTCAAACGACGCCCGGCCGCTGACCAGAAGCACCGTCCCGGCCAGCGGAACTCGGTCTGACTCCAGCGCCCAGCCGATCACCTTGTCCACCGCATTGTGCCGACCGACGTCCTCGCGCACCGCCAGCATGTACCCGTTCAGGCTGAACAGGGCCGCGCCGTGCAGGCCGCCGGTGCTGGCGAAAACCTTTTGCGCCGAACGAAGTTGGGCCGGCATCCCGGTCAGTGTCGCGGCTGAAACCGCAGCCGGATCGTCGCCGGGGGAGTACCTACTGGCCAGCGTCACCGCGTCCAGCGAGGCCTTGCCGCACACCCCGCACGACGAGGTGGTGTAGAAGTTGCGGGTAATCGCCAGGTCCGGCAGCTCCAGGCCGGGCCGCAGGGTGACGTCCAAGACGTTGTAGGAGTTGACACCTTCCGCGTCAGCGCCCTGGCAGTAGCGGACGGTGGCGATGTCCTCGCGCCGGGTGATCAGCCCCTCGGTCAGCAGAAACCCCTGGGCCAGTTCGAAATCCGATCCGGGCGTGCGCATCGTCACCGTGGTCGCCGCCCCGTTCACGCGGATCTCCAACGGCTCCTCGACCACGAGGGTGTCGGCGCGCTCGGTCGCGGAGTCGGGGGTGAGGTGGCTTACCCGACGCCGTGCGGTCACCCGGCCCATGGTGCGGATCTCTCCAGCCCGTCGACTCTTTCCAATCTCACAACGACTGCCTTGGACACCGGCGTATTCGACTTGTCCGCAACGTGATCCAGCGGTACCAGCGGGTTGGTCTCCGGGTAGTAGGCGGCCGCGTTGCCGGGCGGGGTGGGGTAGGGCACCACGAGGAAGTTCTTGGCCCGGCGTTCCTGCACGCCATCCGCGCCCTCGAACTCCGACACCAAGTCGACGCGGTCCCCCTCGCTCAGCCGGAGTTGGGCGATATCGCCGGGGTTGACGAACACGACCCGGCGGCCGCCCTTGACTCCGCGGTAGCGGTCGTCGAGGCCGTAGATGGTGGTGTTGTACTGGTCGTGGCTGCGCAGCGTCTGCAAAACAAGCCGGCCGGGCGGTACCGACACCCATTGCAGCGGGTAGACCGAGAAGTTGGCTTTGCCTGTCGCGGTGGGGAATTCGCGGGCATCGCGCGGCGGGTGTGGAAGCTGGAAGCCGTCGGGCTGCCGAACCCGGCGGTTGTAGTCCTCACAACCCGGCACCACTGCGGCGATCTCGTCACGGATGGCGTCGTAGTCGGCGGCGAAACGCTCCCAGGCCACCGGATGCGCCGCGCCCAGCAACCGGCGCGCCAACTGACAGATGATCGCCACCTCGCTACGCACCTCGGGCCCGGGCGGCGGCAGGCTGCCCCGGGACAGGTGCACCATCGACATCGAGTCTTCGACCGAGACGACCTGCTTGCGGCCGTCCACCAGGTCCCGGTCGGTGCGCCCGAGGGTGGGCAGGATCAACGCGGTGCGCCCGGTCACCAGGTGGCTGCGGTTGAGCTTGGTGGAGATGTGCACCGTCAGCGCGCAATTGCGCAGGGCCGCCTCGGTAACCGCGGTATCCGGTGTGGCGGAGGCGAAGTTGCCGCCCATCCCGATGAAAACCGACGCCTGGTGAGAGCGCATTGCCCGGATGGCGTTGACGGTGTCGTAGCCGTGCCGGCGGGGCACGGTGATCCCGAACCGCGACTCGAGGGCGGCCAGGAACGACTCCGGCGCCTTCTCCCAGATGCCCATGGTGCGGTCGCCCTGAACATTCGAGTGGCCGCGCACCGGGCACACCCCCGCGCCGGGCTTGCCGATCATGCCGCGCAACAGCAGAACGTTGGTGATCTCGGCGATGGTGGCCACCGCGTGGGTGTGCTGGGTCAGCCCCATCGCCCAGCAGACAACGGTCCGCCGTGAGCGGGCCAGCATGTCGGCGACGCGATGCAACTGCGTTTCGGTGATCCCGGTGGCCTCCAGCACGGTGTCTACGTCGACGGCGCGGGCCAGGTCGGCGTACTCGTCGAAGCCGTGGCAGTGGGCGTCGATGAACCCGCGGTCCTCGTGACCGCCGTCCAGCAAGAGTTTGGCCAGCCCGCGGAACAGTGCCATGTCGCCGCCGAGGCGGATCTGCACGAACTCGTCGGCGATCGGCGTCCCCGCCCCGATAACGCCGCCCACTTGCTGCGGATCCTTGAAACGGATCAGTCCCGCCTCGGGTAGCGGGTTGATGGCCACGATCTGGGCGTCGTTGGACTTCGCCTTCTCCAGCACTGACAGCATGCGGGGATGGTTGGTGCCCGGGTTCTGGCCGGCGATGAGGATCAGGTCGGCGTGCTCGAGGTCTTGCACCGTCACTGATCCCTTGCCCACACCGATCGACTCGATCAACGCGGTGCCGGAGGACTCGTGGCACATGTTCGAGCAGTCGGGCAGGTTGTTGGTGCCGAAACTGCGGACCATCAACTGGTAGAGGAACGCAGCCTCGTTGCTGGTGCGACCGGAGGTGTAGAACAGCGCCTCGTCGGGACTGGCCAGCGCATGAAGGTGTTCGGCGATCAGGCCGTAAGCCTCATCCCAACCGATCGGCCGGTAGTGGTCATCGCCGGGGCGCAGCACCACCGGATGGGTCAACCGGCCCTGCTGGGACAGCCAGTACTCCGGCCGTGCCCGCAACGCCGAGACCGAGTGGTCGGCGAAGAACTCAGGTGTGACGACGCGCCGGGTGGCTTCCTCGGCGACGGCCTTGGCGCCGTTCTCGCAGAACTCCGCCAACTTGCGGCCGCCCGGCTCTTCCGGCCAGGCACAGCCGGGGCAATCGAACCCATCGCGTTGGTTGACCTGGGACAGCGTTTTCACCGTTCGGACGGCACCCATCTGACGAAGGCTGTGCTTCAGCGCTACCAGAACGCCGGGGACCCCGGCGGCCGAGTTCTTCGGTGGACCGATCCGCATCAGTCCAATCTAGGCCCGCGACAACGCAAACAGCCGCAGTTCACGGGTGGTGCGCGTGCGGTAGGCCCGGTACATCGGGTAGGAGAGGAACCGCTGAAGGCAGCGCTCGCGTTCCGCCCCCTGCAGAAGGGTGGCCGTCACCGGAATCTCGACCCCGCCCATCGCGACACACGCCTGCGGGTGGGTCTGTAGATTCACCGACCACCCCGGATGGGATTGCTGACCCCAGTTGCTGCCGAGCACCAGCAGGCGGTCCCCGTCCCGCAGGTAGCTCAGGGCCGTCGTTCGGGGCAGCCCCGACTTTCGCCCCGTCGTCGTCAGCAGGAGCGTGGGCAGAGCGACCGGGCCGAACAGCGTGTACTTGCCCTTGGTGGCGGCCAGCACCCGACGGTCCAGGGGAACGAAGGCGCGCAGGACACGCGATCCCAGCGGTGTGGACGCGAACCGGTAGGCGGGGGCGAACAGGCGAGACATCGTTTCGCGGCCCCAGTGCGCGTCGGGGAATGCGTCCGGCATGAGGTCCATGGTGCCGGGGTGGGGGTGTCCGGGGTCGACTTTCTTAATATTCACTGACGGCAGAAAGTGAGCAACGACACAGACTGGGTGGGGGAGTACCTCCGCCACAGCCCTGAACTGTGGTTTCGGTGCGAACCCGACGGCGTGTCCGATATCAGATGCAGAAGTGGGTAACTAAGAAAGTGCAATAATCGGTACCGCGAGTAGCAGAAATCCGCCGTAGTCAAACGAAAGGCGGCGACGTGGGTCCGAATGGCAACGGAGCTGCGCAGGACCGGCAGAAACTCGAGAAGGTCGTCATCAGGTTCGCCGGGGACTCCGGCGACGGCATGCAGTTGACGGGTGACCGCTTCACCTCCGAAGCCGCCTTGCTGGGCAATGACCTTGCCACCCAACCGAATTACCCCGCGGAGATCCGGGCCCCCGCCGGCACGTTGCCCGGCGTCTCGTCGTTCC
>CAZRFC010000343.1:0-4797 GCA_964598975.1 uncultured Mycobacterium sp.
TGCGGCACGCGCTGTTCCCGGTCGGCGACACCGCTAAGCCGGCGATCCGCGACGAGGCCGCCCGGCGCGGCCTCGCGGTCGCAGACAAGCCGGACAGCCATGACATCTGCTTCATCCCATCCGGTGACACCCGGGCTTTCCTGGGCGCCCGGATCGGTGTTCGGCCCGGTGCCGTGGTCGACGCCGGGGGTGAGGTGCTGGCCCGCCACGAAGGGGTGCACGGCTTCACCATCGGTCAGCGCAAGGGCCTGGGCATCCCCGGTCCGGGGCCGGACGGCAATCCGCGCTACGTCACCGCGATCGACGCCGATTCGGGAACGGTCCGGGTCGGCACCGCCGAGGATCTCGACGTCTGGGCGCTGACCGGGGAACGGCCGGTCTTCACCTCCGGTAGCGCCCCGACCGGGCCGGTCGAGTGCGAGGTTCAGGTCCGCGCGCACGGCTCAGTGGTGCCGGCAGTGGCCGAACTTGTCGACGGCCGCCTCCGGGCGGCCCTGCGCGCCCCGTTGCGGGGCGTGGCGCCGGGCCAGACGATGGTGCTCTACCGGCCGGACCCGGCCGGTGACGAAGGCGACGAAGTACTGGGCAGCGCAACCCTTTCGGGCTAGGCGGCGATCCGGCTGAGGATGTTCGACATCACGATCTCGGTCGTGGGGTCACCGAACCCGCAGAATGTCACCTCGACCAGAACCGAGAACTTTCGCCGGTAGTCCCGACCGCAGTTGCCGACCCGCATCCGCAGTGTTCCAAGCGCGGCTGTCAGCCCCGATCTTTCGGCGGCGGCAGGTTCGCGATTACCGGGAATTCGCCGGTGTGCCCGACGCGGTCCTGGGCGATCGCCAGAACTCGGCCCCGCACCAGGTACCAGCCGCCGATCAGGGCAGGGATCACCACCACCAGGCTGGCGACGGTCCAGGTGCCGATCGGACGGTTGAACGCCATCAACACCAGGACCGAGAACAGAAACGCCAACGTCAGATAGCCGGTGTAGGGCGCACCCCACATCCGGAACGACGGTCGGGTCATCCGGCCCTGCTCGGACCAGCGGTACAGCTGGATCTGGCAGATCACGATCGTGGCCCATGACGACAGGATCCCGAGCGAGGCCACATTGAGCACGATTTCGAAGGCCATCGCCGGCACCACCCCGTTGAGGACCACACCGAGCAGGCCGATGGAAGCAGTCAGGCAGATCCCGCCGTAGGGCACGCCCCGGCGGGACATCCGTCCGGTGAACTTCGGTGCGCTGCCGTTCATCGCCATCGACCGCAGAATCCTGCCGGTCGAATACAGGCCCGCGTTGAGGCTCGAGAACGCCGCGGTGAGCACCACCAGATTCATCACCGTGCCGGCGCCCTCTATGCCGATCTTGCCGAAGAACGTCACGAACGGACTTTCGCCGGCCGAGTAGTCGGTGTAGGGCAACAGTAGGGCGAGCAGGAACAGTGATCCCACGTAGAACAATGCGATCCGGGCGATCACCGAGTTGATGGCCCGCGGCATCACCTTCTCCGGCTCGGCCGTCTCACCGGCCGCCGTTCCGACGAGTTCGACTGCGGCGTAGGCGAACACCACCCCCGAGGTGACGATCACCAAGGGGAGCAGGCCTACCGGGAACATTCCGCCGTTGTTGTTCAGCACGCTGAACCCGGTGGAGTGGCCGTCGATCTGATAACGGCCTGCCAGGAAGATCGTCCCCGCGACGAGGAAGGTCACCAGGGCGACGACCTTGATCAGCGCGGCCCAGAATTCGAACTCGCCGAACAGGGCGACCGAAACCATGTTCATGGCGAAGACCAGTGCCAGTGCGATCAGCGCGATCGTCCACTGCGGGATGGCGTCGAAGGCGCTCCAGAACCTGAAGTAGGTCGCTATCGCGGTGGAGTCGACGATCGCCGTCATGGCCCAATTGAGGAAGTACATCCAGCCGGCGACGTAGGCGGCCTTCTCGCCCAGGAACTCTCGGGCGTAGGAGACGAAGGATCCCGACGAAGGTCGGTGTAAGACCAATTCGCCCATCGCGCGCAAGATCAGGAACACGAAGATCCCGCAGAACCCGTACACGAGGAACAGGCCGGGACCGGCACTTGCCAATCTGCCGCCGGCGCCGAGGAAAAGACCGGTTCCGATCGCCCCGCCGATCGCAATCATCTGCAGCTGGCGAGGCTTGAGGCTCTTGTGGTAGCCCTCATCCTCCTTCGTCAGGTCGGCGATCCCTGGCGAGGGTTCGTTGGACACCGCCGTCACTTGATTGTCCCCCTTGCCTTTTCGTCTGCGGTGGCGTCGTGCGGCGGGGCCGGCATATCGCGGAAGGTGAAGATGAATCCGAAGACCGCAACGGCTGCGGCGATCGCGTAACCGATGATCGAGTACCAGCCGGCGTGCAGATAAGCGGTCACCGCGACGACGAGCATCGCCAGGAACACCATGGACATCCCGATCAGTGGTGTCTTGGCCTTGAAGTCAACGAGTCGCATGGACCGGATTCCCCCGTCGTTCGTAGCAATGGTGAGCCAATTAGACACCAGGTGCGGGCGCGCTAACCTCACAAGAAACACATCGTTTGCCTGGAAGTAACAACTGCTTGGTGGGATTGGCCGCTGTGGGCATCAAAGTCGGGATCGAGCACCGCACCAGCTACACCTTTGACCGGCTGGTTGAGGTCCATCCCCATGTGGTCAGGCTCCGGCCGGCGCCACACACCCGAACCCCGATCGAGGCCTACTCGCTGGACGTCGAACCCGCCGACCACTTCATCAACTGGCAGCAGGATGCCTTCGGCAATTTCCTGGCCCGGTTGGTGTTCCCCAATCCCACCCGAAGGCTGGCCATCAACGTCGGCCTGATCGCCGATCTGAAGGTCATCAACCCGTTCGACTTCTTCATCGAGGAATACGCCGAGACCTTCCCCTTCAGCTACCCGGGCGCACTGCGAGCGGATCTGGACCCCTATCTGAGGCCCGTGGAGGACAGCGAAGCCGGGCCGGGAGCCGGCGAACTGCTGCGGGCCTGGGTGCAGGGACACCCGCCCGCCCCGGGGACGCGCACCATCGACTTCCTGGTCGACATCAACCGCGACGTGAACGCCGACGTCAACTACAGCGTCCGGATGGAACCGGGAGTCCAGACTCCGGACCACACGCTGCGGACCCGCATCGGGTCCTGCCGGGACTCGGCCTGGCTGCTGGTTGCGGTGCTGCGCGAGTTCGGTCTGGCGGCCCGGTTCGTGTCCGGATACCTCGTGCAACTCACCTCCGACGTGCAGGCCATCGACGGCCCGTCCGGCCCGGCGGCCGATTTCACCGACCTGCATGCCTGGACCGAGGTGTACGTCCCCGGGGCGGGCTGGATCGGACTGGATCCCACCTCGGGGCTGTTCGCGGGCGAAGGCCATATCCCGCTGGCGGCCACGCCGCAGCCCGCCTCGGCCGCGCCGATCAGCGGTGCCACCGGACTGGCCGAGACCACCTTCGAGTTCTCCAACACCGTCACCCGGATCCACGAGGACCCGCGGGTCACCCTGCCCTACACCGACTCGGCCTGGGCGGCGATCAAAGTGCTGGGGGAGCAGGTCGATGCGCGTCTCGATGCCGCCGACGTCCGCTTGACGGTCGGCGGCGAGCCGACGTTCGTCTCCATCGACGATCAGGTGGCCCCGGAATGGACCACCGACGCCGACGGCCCACACAAAAGGAACCGGGCCGCGGTGCTGACTTCGCTGCTCAAGTCGGAGTGGGCGCCGCACGGGCTCGTCCAGCACGGCCAGGGCAAGTGGTATCCCGGAGAACCGCTGCCGCGCTGGCAGATCGGATTGCACTGGCGGCGCGACGGTCGGCCGCTCTGGCGCGACGAGACCCTGCTGGCCGACCCGTGGGCGGGCGAGACGATCAGCAAGGGCAACGCTTCCGCGGAACCACTGCTGGCGGCGGTGGCCGACGGCCTGGGCCTGCCCGGCACCCAGGTCCGGCCGGCCTACGAGGATCCGCTGGTCAGGTTGTCCAGGGCGGTGCGCAGGCCCGCCGGCGCCCCGGTGGCCCCAGCCGACGATCTGGAGTCCGATTCGCCCGAGTCCCGCGCAGCCCTTCTCGATCGGTTGGAGCACCCGACCGACGAGCCCGCCGCCTGGGTGCTGCCGCTGCACCGGCGCGAGGACGACTCCGGCTGGGCCAGTGCCGACTGGCGGTTGCGTCGCGGCCGGATCGTGCTGCTCGAGGGCGAGTCCCCGGCCGGCTTGCGGCTCCCGCTGGACTCCATCAGCTGGCGCCCGCCGCCGCCGACGTTCCCCGCCGACCCGCTGGCCGAGCCACCGGTGTTGGCTGAGGGCGCCGAGCAGGCCGAGGCCGAGGTCGAAGACGCCGAAACAGCACCCGTCACCGCACTGGTCGCCGAGGTTCGAGACGATCTGCTGCACGTCTTTCTGCCGCCGACCGACGCGCTGGAACACTTCGTCGACCTGGTCACCCGGGTCGAGGCGGCCGCCGCCGAGGTGGGCAGTCCGGTGGTCGTGGAGGGCTACGGACCGCCGCCAGACGCTCGGCTGCAGTCGATGTCGATCACCCCCGATCCGGGCGTCATCGAGGTGAACGTCGCACCGGCCGCCAGTTTCGCCGAGCAGAGCGACCAATTGCAGACCCTCTACGAGAAGGCCCGGCTGGCAAGGCTTTCCACCGAGTCCTTCGACCTCGACGGCACCCACGGCGGTACCGGCGGCGGCAACCACATCACCCTCGGCGGGGTGACCCCGGCTGATTCCCCCTTCCTTCGCAGGCCGGATCTGCTCGTCTCACTGCTGACGTA
>CAZRFC010000344.1:0-4774 GCA_964598975.1 uncultured Mycobacterium sp.
CTTCCACGCGCCCACCCTGTCCTTCCCGGTCAGCGGAACGCTCATGGTGGAGCCTACCGAGTCCGAGGATCTCGCCGAGGTCGATCGGTTCATCGACGCCATGATCGCCATCCGCGCCGAGATCGACCGGGTCGGCGCCGGCGAGTGGCCGCTGGAGCGCAGCCCGCTGCGCCAGGCACCGCACACCGCCGAGCAGATCGCCTCCGATGACTGGGACCTGCCGTACTCGCGGCAGACGGCCGGCTATCCGGTGGCGACGCTGCGGGGATCCAAGTACTGGCCACCCGTCCGCCGGATCGACGGAGTTCGCGGTGACCGCAACCTGATCTGCTCCTGCCCCGCGCCGGAAGCATTCGACACCAGCACGACCCCCAGCACCAACAACTCCGAGGAGATCAACGCATGACCACCATCGAACAGACCGCGGCGGGAATCTCACCCCTGCTCGCCGAGCACGAAGAACTCGGTGCGTCGTTCACCGACTTCGCCGGCTGGCAGATGCCGCTGAAATACACCAGCGAACTGGCCGAGCACCACGCGGTCCGCAATGCCGTCGGCCTGTTCGACCTCTCCCACATGGGCGAGATCGAGGTCAGCGGACCGGACGCCGCCGCACTGTTGGACTACGCCCTCGTCGGAGAGATGTCCAAAGTCCCGGTCGGGAAGGCGAAGTACTCCCTGATCTGCAACCCTGACGGCGGTGTGATCGACGACCTGGTGGCTTACCGGCTCGCCGACGACCACTTCCTGGTGGTCGCCAACGCCGCCAACTACCCGGCGGTCCACCAGCAGATCAGCAGCCGTGCAGGAGGATTCGACGTCACGGTCGCCGATGAATCGGCCCACACGGCACTGATCGCGGTGCAGGGCCCGCTGTCGGCAGACGTCGTGACCTCACTCGCTCCGTCCGAACAGCGGCAGCTGGTTGCCGACCTGAAGTACTACGCCAGCACCCCCGCGGTGGTGGCCGGTATCGACGTACTGCTGGCCCGCACCGGTTACACCGGTGAGGACGGGTTCGAACTGTACGTGCCGAACGAGCACGCCCCCGCGCTGTGGCGGGCCTTGCTGGCCGAGGTCATCGCCCGCCGCGGCGCAGCGTGCGGACTGGCCTGCCGTGACACCCTTCGACTCGAAGCGGGGATGGCGCTCTATGGTCACGAACTGACCATCGACACCAACCCGTACGAGGCGGGACTGGGCAAGGTGGTCCGGCTCAATAAGGAGTTCGTGGGCCGGCAGGCGCTCCAGTCGCTCAGCGAAGCCCCCGTCTCCCGTGTCCTGGTCGGGTTGCGGGGTGAAGGCCGGCGTGCCGCCCGTGCCGATTACCCGGTCTGCGACGCCGGCGGCGAGAACGTCGTGGGAGTCGTCACCTCCGGTGCGCTCTCGCCGACCCTCGGCTACCCGATCGCACTGGCCTACGTCGATGCGTCCCTGGCCGAGCCCGGCACCGCACTGACCGTCGACGTCCGCGGCCGCAAGGAGCCCTTCGTCGTCACCCCGTCCCAGTTCTACCGGCGCGGATAACCGCGCCGGCCCGCAAGCCACACAGTAAGGAGTCACCACCATGTCCATCCCCAACGATCGCAGCTACACCGATGACCACGAATGGGTCATGATCACCCCCGGCACCGACGTCCCCGACATCCCGGTGCGGATCGGAATCACCTCGGTGGCCACCGCCGCCCTCGGCGACCTGGTCTACGTCGACCTTCCCGAGGTCGGCGCCACCGTCACCGTCGGCGAGGCCTGCGGTGAGGTCGAGTCCACCAAGACCGTTTCCGAGCTCTACCCGCCGGTCAGCGGCCGCGTCACCGAGGTGAACCAGGCCGCCGTCGACGATCCCGCCGTGATCAGCGCCGACCCCTACGGAGACGGATGGCTGTTCGCCGTTGCACCCGAGTCGGCCGGCGATCTGCTGACCGCAGCCGAGTACGCGGAGAAGAACGGAGTCAGCGCATGAACGCCGCGACCCAGAACCTGCTGTCGCCCAACGTCATCGACCAGACCCTGGCCGAATTCGACCCGGAGGTGTCGCACCTGATCGACCTCGAACTCGTCCGGCAGCGGGAGGGCCTGGAGATGATCGCCTCGGAGAATCTGGCTCCGCTGGCGGTCATGCAGGCCCAGGGTTCGGTGCTCACCAACAAGTACGCCGAGGGCTATCCCGGTCGGCGCTACTAAGGTGGATGCGAGCACGTCGACTCCATCGAACGGTTGGCCATCGACCGGATCAAGAAGGTTTTCGGGGCCGGATTCGCCAACGTCCAACCACATTCCGGCGCGCAGGCCAACGCCGCAGTGATGCACGCACTGATCAAACCCGGCGACACCATCCTGGGTCTGTCGCTGGACTGCGGGGGTCACCTCACCCACGGGATGCGGCTGAACTTCTCCGGGAAGCTCTACAACGTCGCCGCCTACGGGGTGTCCAAGGACGACTATCTGATCGACATGAACGAGGTTGCCGCAGCGGCACGCGAGCACCGCCCACAGTTGATCATCGCCGGTTGGTCGGCCTACCCGCGGCCGCTGGACTTCGCGGCGTTCCGGGAGATCGCCGACGAAGTCGGCGCCTACCTGATGGTCGACATGGCGCACTTCGCCGGCTTGGCGGCCGCCGGGCTGTACCCGAACCCGGTGCCGCACGCCCATGTGACGACCTCCACCACGCACAAGACCCTCGGCGGTCCGCGCGGCGGGATCATCCTGACCAACGAGGCCGAACTCGCCAAGAAGTTCAACTCCGCGGTCTTCCCCGGTCAGCAGGGCGGGCCGCTGGAGCACGTGGTGGCCGCGAAGGCGGTGGCGTTCAAGATGGCACTGGAACCCGAGTTCGCCGAGCGTCAGCAGCGCACGATCGACGGCGCGAAGATCCTGGCCGACCGGCTCTCGCAGTCGGATGTCGCCGCGAAGGGCATCACGGTGCTCACCGGTGGCACCGAGGTGCATCTGGTGCTGGTCGATCTGCGCGACGCCGAACTCGACGGTCAGCAGGGCGAGGACCGGCTGGCCAGCATCGGAATCACCGTCAACCGTAACGCCGTTCCCTTCGATCCGCGGCCGCCGATGGTCTCCTCGGGCCTGCGGATCGGAACGCCGGCCCTGGCCACCCGCGGTTTCGGGGATCCGGAGTTTCAGGAGGTCGCCGACATCATCGGTGAGGCGCTGATCGCCGCGCCGGACGCGGACCTGAGCGGCCTGGCGGCGCGGGTCAGTGTGTTGGCCGACAGCTTCCCGATCTATCCGAAGCTCGGCCAGCCTGGATTGGGGGTCTAGGACCGATGACCATCAGCGTGTTCGATCTGTTCACGGTCGGCATCGGACCGTCCAGCTCGCACACGGTCGGGCCGATGCGGGCGGCGGCGCGATTCGTCGAGGGGTTGCGCCGCGCCGGTCGGCTGTCCTCGGTGACCGGTGTCCGCGTCGACCTCTATGGGTCGCTGGCGGCCACCGGCGCCGGGCACGGCACCCAGCCGGCCATCCTGCTGGGTCTTGATGGTCATCACCCCGAGACCATCCGCACCGACGTCAAGGAGAGCCGGCTGGCCGAATTGCGTTCCGGCGCCGAGGTTCTGTTGGGCGGGGATGTTCCGGTGGCGCTGAGCGAACAGGACATGGTGCTGCACCCGCTTACGGTGCTGCCCACCCACCCCAACGGTATGCGCATCACCGCCCTGGCCGCCGGGGGCCGGACCGTTGCCGAAGAGACCTACTTCTCCATCGGCGGTGGGTTCGTGGTCACCGAAGAAGAGGCCTCGGTCACCGACGCCGGGCCGGAGCCGACCCTGGGCTTGTCCTTCTCCTCCGCGGAGGAACTTCTCAAACTCACCGAGACCGAGGGCATGTCGATCAGTGAGGTGATGCTCGCCCACGAGACGGCCACCCGCAGTGCGACGGAGGTCCGGGAGCGTCTGCTGCACATCCGCGATGTCATGGTCGAATGCGAGTGCAACGGCATCACCCACACCGGTGTGCTCCCGGGCGGGCTGCGGGTCCGCCGCCGCGCGCACGAGTGGTACACGCGTCTGAACGCCGAAGATCCGCAGCGTTCACCCGAATTCGCCGAAGACTGGGTGAATCTGGTCGCGCTGGCCGTCAACGAGGAGAACGCCTCCGGCGGCCGGGTGGTCACCGCGCCGACCAACGGTGCGGCCGGCATCATCCCCGCGGTCCTGCACTACGCCGTGCACTACACCGCGGCAGGTAAGGCAGACCCGGATGACGTCGCCATCCGTTTCCTGCTCACCGCGGGGGCCATCGGGTCGTTGTACAAGGAACGGGCTTCCATCTCCGGGGCCGAAGTGGGCTGCCAGGGCGAGGTCGGGTCGGCGGCCTCGATGGCCGCCGGGGGACTGGCCGAAATCCTCGGCGGTACGCCGCAGCAGGTGGAAAACGCCGCCGAGATCGCCATGGAACACAGCCTGGGGCTGACCTGCGACCCCATCGCCGGACTGGTGCAGGTTCCCTGCATCGAACGCAACGCCATCTCGGCAGGAAAGGCCATCAACGCCGCCCGTATGGCACTGCGCGGCGACGGCACGCATCTGGTCAGCCTGGACGAGGTCATCGACACGATGCGTGCCACCGGCTTGGATATGAGCCACAAGTACAAGGAGACCGCCACCGGCGGTCTGGCCGTCAACGTGTCCGTCAACTACATCGAATGCTGAACGCAAGGAACCAGGAGAAAACCATGGCGCACAACGGATCACAGATCGGTACCGCTCGGGTTAAGCGGGGGATGGCCGAGATGCTCAAGGGCGGGGTCATC
>CAZRFC010000345.1:0-4771 GCA_964598975.1 uncultured Mycobacterium sp.
CGTTGCGCGGCTGCGCACCCGGATCCCCGATGTGCACCTGGACGTGCTGGGCGACGGTTGGTGGGCGCAGCGCCTGGTCGACCACGCGGCACGGCTGGGGATCTCGGATGCCGTCACGTTCCACGGCCACGTCGACGATGCCACCAAGCACGCTGTGCTGCAACGTGGTTGGGTTCACGTACTGCCGTCGCGCAAGGAAGGGTGGGGGCTTTCGGTGGTCGAGGCTGCCCAGCACGGGGTGCCGACCATCGGCTACCGGTCCTCCGGCGGTCTGACCGATTCGGTCATCGACGGCGTCACCGGGATGCTGGTCGACGACTTCGACGAACTGGTAGACAGCCTGGAACGGGTGCTGACCGACGACGTTCTGCGCGAGCAGCTGGGCGCCAAGGCTCAGGTGCGCAGCGGCGACTTCTCGTGGAAGCAGAGCGCGGACGCGATGCGCGCGGTGCTGACCGCGGTGCGCGCGGGCCGCCCGGCCAGCGGCGTCATCTGAAGCTCACGCGCTTCGCAAGCCTGCCGGGCGGGCGGGCGGTTCCAGCCACCCGGCGGCTTGCGTCGCCGTAGAGTTTGTGGACGCGCATTGCGGACGGAGTGATGCCCGTGACTGAGAAGTGGACTGAGCTGCCAGATTGGCCTCTGGTCGGGCGCGCCCGGGAGCTCGGTCGGGCGATCGACGCTCTGCGGCCGGGCTCGGGGTTTCGTGGCGTTGTGTTCGTGGGTGAGCCCGGATCGGGTAAGACAACGCTGGCACGGGCAATCGCTGCGACACTGCGCTCGGAGGGGGTGACGACGCGGTTCGTGCTCGGCACCGACACCGGGCAGGCGGTGCCGCTGGGCGCGTTTCACCGCACGCTGTCGATTGAGGACCCCCACGAGCCGGCCGTGATGTTGGCGGCCGCACATCGCGCCTTGGCGCGTGAACACAACCTGGTACTTGCCATCGACGACGCGCATCTGCTTGATCCATTGTCGGCGTTGTTGGTTCAACAGGCTGCGACCAGCGACACGGCGCGCTTGATCGTGACTATCAGGTCGGGAGAGGTTGTTCCTGACGCGGTGACCGCGTTGTGGAAGGAGCAACTGCTAATGCGTGTCGATCTGAATGCGTTCGACCGCACGCAGACTCAGGAGTTGGTTGACGCAGTGCTCGACGGTGAGGTCGACAGCAGCGTGGTCGACCGCCTGCATGATCTGGCCGGCGGGAGCCCGCTTGTACTGCGAGGTCTGATCGGTGCAGCACGTGAAGACGGGGTGTTGGTGCGCCAGGGCGGACGGTGGCGGCTCCACGGTCGGTTACGCGTGGGCGCGGATGTGCATGAGCTCGTGCAGACACAGCTCGCCGGTCTCACCGAAGGTGAGTTCGAGGTTGTCGAGATCGTATCTGCAGCTGAGGTATTGGACTGGAATGTTCTTCGCGCATTGTGCGATGCGGAAGCGATCGCTCGGACAGAACACCGCGGCGTGATCGAGTTCGTCGATGACGGATCGCACACGCTGGTCAGGGCAGGACATCCGATCCTCGGGGAAGTGGTCCGCCAACGCTGCGGAGTGGCCCGCACACGGCAACTCAACACGATGTTGGCTCAAAGTATCTCCGATTTCCTGGGCACAGACGCGACGCACCCCTACTCCGTCGGTGCTGACGTACGCAGTCGGATCCAGCTGGCCCGATTCATGACGTGCAGCGACGCGGAACCGGATCTGGAGTTGATTACCGCTGCAGCCGCTGATGCCGTGACGATGTCGAATCTGGTTCTCGCTGAACAGCTTGCACGCTTCGCCTTCGACCGCGGTGGCGGCCTGCCGTCGGCGATTGCGCTGGCCGACGCCATCAGCTGGCAGGGCCGAGGGCAGGAAGCCGAGGCGATACTCGCCGCCTTCGATCCCGACGGCGCCGATGCATTGATGACGGTCCGCTGGGGATGCTTGCGGGGGGCGAATCTGTTCTTCGGCTGCGGGCACTCTGACGGGGCGTGGGCGGCACTGGCCACGGTGCGCGAGCGTGTCGCATCAGAGGACTTGCTGAGTTTGGTCACCGCAATGGAGGTCTCGCTCGCCTTCTTCAGCGGTGACGTGCCGGTTGCGGTCCGCCTCGGGCAGGCCGCGCTCGCCACGGAGATGATGCCGATGGCCACGGTGTGGGCGGCGATGGCCACAGCTGGGGCGCTTTCGTTGTCGGGTCGGCTCGACGAGGTTCGCCCGATCGCACGGCAAGGCCTGCAAGCTGCCCGATACTGCGAATCGGGGCCGCAGCACTACACCATTGGATTGGCAGAAGTGCTCGCATACACCGCATCGGGCGACATGGATGCCGCCGACCACGCGTGCGAGCGCTATTCGGCGATGACTTGCGGTGTGCCACAAGCTGAAGCGATCGTCAACGCGTTGGTCGGCCGCGTGAATTTCGCGCGGGGGCTGCTTGCGGCAGCATGCGACGCGCTGTCTAAGTCGCTGTGGACAATGTCGGAGTCACTGCCGTCGGGCTGGGTGATGCTGGTTGCCGCGTGGCTGGCCCAGGCCGAAGCGGCCCGCGGCAACGCCGACGGTGCCGCTGCGGCGTTGGCCAGAGCCGAGGACGCCAACGGACCGCAGGTCGCCGTGTTCGTGCCGGAGTTGGAGTTGGCGCGGTCGTGGCATCGTGCGTGTGTAGGACAGACGACCACTGCAAGAGATCACGCGCTGCGCGCCGCCCAGACGGCCCGCGTGAAAGGAATGTGGGCGGTCGAGATGTGCGCACTGCATACCGCGGTCCGCTTCGGTGACAGGTCCCAGTCCGCACGGCTACGCCAATGCGCTGCACAGCTGGACAGTCCCTTGGCCGAGGCGATCGCGGCGCACGGTATCGGTCTGTCCGATCACGACGGCGACCGTCTCGACGCTGCGGCGGACATGTTCGACCGGCTCGGAGCCGCGGCGATGGCCGCGGACGCCTCGGCCCACGCAGCCCGTGAACACGCGCGGGCGGGTGCGCGGGTCAAGGAACTGGAGGCAACCACCCGTGCTCACTGGCTGGCCGGCCGTAACTGCGTGCGAACCCCGGCAGTCACCGCGATTGAGGATCCGCTACCGATTACTGACCGCGAACGTGAAATCGCCGTCCTGGTAGGCGAGAGTCTGACCAATCGCGAGATCGCCGAACGACTCGGGGTGTCGGTGCGCACCATTGACGGCCACCTCTATCGGATATTCGCCAAGCTGAGCATTGAGGACCGCGAACAGCTGGCTCGGCTCTTCCGGATCCGCCCCGCTACCTGATCACCCACTGCGTTCAGATCACGACGGTGCTCGGTCATCGCCCAGTAAGAACGCGATCAGCTCATCACGCGTGTTCGTCCCGGTATTTCGGCAGGCGCGAAGGAAGTGGCTCTCGACAGTTCGTACGGATGTGACGAGTCGGTCTGCGATCTCCCGATTTGAAAGCCCGCTCGCAGCAAGCGCTATCACCTCCCGCTGGCGACGAGTCAAGACGGCCGAGCACCTCATCGAGCGGAAGGTCACTGTGTCCGCACCGGATTCGGTGGCTAAGCGGCGGGCTGTTGCGGCAGCGGCGATCGATGCTTCGCGTTGTCCCCGCTTGTCCAACACCACTGCGGCCTGCGCGGCCGCATCGACCGCCGCGACGCGATCGCCGAAGGCCTCGTAGCGTCCCGCCGCCGCAAGTAGTCCATGCCCGTCGGCTTTGCGAAGTGCTCTGGCGTGAGCGTACGCCGCATCGGCGCGTGGGCCTCGCACCGCCGACGACAGCTCGCGCAGGCGATCGGCAGAACTGGTGCTGCCAAACTGTGTGGCGGCTTGAAGGCAGACGACTTCGCGAGCCGGCCGACCGTGCTTACGCGCGGCGCGGGCGGCGTCGATCGCGAATGCCACTGCCAGACTGGTTGAGCCATTGGCTGCGTGAAGCCACGCCTGGGCCAGCCGTGCCTCGGACTGCCAGAGCACGATCTCACCGTCGAATGTCTTCAGCGTCTGGTCGTAGACGTCCTGCGCGGCCGCACGATTGCCGGACATGGCCAGTGCAGTGGTAAGCCACAGACCGGACAGCTCGCACACCGACACGGACAGATCCGGAAACTTGGCGGCCCGGGCCAGCGATTCCCGAAACCAACGTTGCGCAGAAATCAGGTCCCCGCAACATAATTCGGAGAGACCCGTCAGCATGGCCGTAACGGCGTGGGAGACATCGACATCCTGGGACTGCCCGCGCAGTCGTGCGGCCACGCTTCGCGCCGACTCGAGCGCGCCGGCCAAGCGGAGCCCGACGATCTCCATCAAGCCAAGAGAGAATCGCAGTTGTGAGGCCTCGGGGGCTGACAGCGCGAGGTCGTACCCTCTTGCGGCGGCCTCGCGCAGATGATCGACATCGCCCAGATCGCCGTGCCCGATGACCAACGCCCAGATTCCGAACATCGCCGCCAGCGGCTGCACAGCGTTGCCCGCCAAGGCTGTCCCGGCAAGCTCCACGGCCGCCTGCGGCCGTCCCAGCTGAGCCCAAATCGAGGCGCGGAGCGCATCACACGACGGTGCCAGGCCACACCCCGCCGCAGCCTCTGATGCACTGTCGAGCACGGCTTCAGCCGTATGGGGCTTGCCCATGTTCCACGTGAGGATCGCCGCCCGCATCAACGCGATCTGTGCGAGCTCGCCACCTTCGGCCGTGGCCATCAGCGCAGCCAGCATGTCGTCGCACCCGCTTCCGCCACCGACCATGCCCAGTGCCAGCGCGTGGGTGAGTTGCGCGGCTCGGCCGCCACCGGCCTGCACCGCACAT
>CAZRFC010000346.1:0-2354 GCA_964598975.1 uncultured Mycobacterium sp.
GCGGGATGAACCGCCATCGCAGAGGGTATGGCCCTCAGTTGTTAGTGTGGCATTTGTGCCACAGTCGGACGGGCGGCGTCAAGCACGATGTTGCGCAAACAAAAAGGGCGGCCGAAGCCGCCCTGCGAGGATCATGGGCTGACGGTCAAAATTCGAGCGTCCCGCTCAGCGCCTTCGTCGCATCGGTCAGCGTGGCGATCTCGGCATAATCGTCGAGCTGAGCCGCCAACGGGCTGAGCCGCGCGACCTCCTCCATCGCGGCCAGTGTGCCCTGCGTCACGGCGCGCGACCACGGAATGATGTCGGCGATCAAGGTCTCGGTCGGCTGTTCGATGGCGTGGCCGATCGCCTGCCAAGTCGCAAAAGCGTCGGCATAGTTGGACGGAGCGGAAGTCTTATCGGGCATGGGGGTTGCCTCCTTGCAACAGGTGTCCTAAATGTATGGACTGCACCCATACCTTTCAAGCAAAATGTGTTGCGCCCGTCATGTCCCTGTCCCTACAAGCACTTATGACGCGCCATGACCGCAGCAACCCAAGGAAGTCTGCCATGCAGGTGCGCGTCTCCCCGCACGACAAGGACATTTTCGAGGCTGCCGCTACCCTGAGCCGGGAAAACTTCTCATCATGGGTGCGGCGCTGGCTGATGAAAGGCGCGCGCGAGGCATTCAGGGAAGCAGGCAAGGGCGACCCTTGGGAAGAGCCGCCCAAGCAGTAAGCCTACTCGTCCTTGAACATCGCGCCCCTGCGTCCGGGCGCGGGGCTGTGGCGCTCGACGAAGGGCTGCATGTACTCGTCGCGCCGCATGTCGTCGTCCCACTGCACCATCTTGAGCGCCGCGGCGTTCTCGCGCCTGATCCGCTCGCGATCGGCGTTGATCTCGGTCACGGGCCGCTCGGCCAGGATCAGCCCGCCCCGGCGAAGATAGGGACGCTCCTGGTTTTCCCGGCCCGGAAGCGCGGGGGGCAGCAACTCGGGATGGCGGTCGGCCGGGACCGGCTTCCAGCCCTCGATCATCCGGCGCGTCATGTTCTGGTCGGCCGGCTGGCCCATCACGGTCTCGGCCAGCCATCGATAGCGGACATGGGTCGGAACCGATCGGGGGTCGATGTAGAGATAAGCCTTGTAGCCCGACTCGGGCTGGCGGCGGGCATTGGCCTGACGGGATTCCATCCCGCGGGCCATCGCGGCCCTGCTCTTACGCGGCATCTCAGTTGCTCCTCGGGGTTGCGGTGGCGCGCTCACGCGCATCGATCTCCTGCTTGGCCTTGGCCTTCATGACGTAGAGCTCTTGCAGCGAATACTTGGACCCGTCCGGCTTGCGCAGCACGTCGCCCATCCGGCGCGCCATGTCCTGCTCGTCCGGGGTGAGGGTCACGCGGGTCGACGGTGGCGGCGCGCCCAGCGCGCCATTGCCCATCCGCGAGACGCCGGCAACGCTGGAGACCGGCCGCCTGTCCGGCGTCTTGAAGTGCGGATGATCGGGGCGCGCCGCCCGCATGTAGCGGTCGATCTTGGCGAAGTAGTCCTTGGTGCCGGTCTGATTCGGGTTCTGCTGCTCCAGGATGGTCGCGTAGGCGCGCGCCTCTTCGGCCATCTCGGGATCGTAATCGTCGGAGTCCTGATCGAACCAGGGATTGGCCTTCACCCACGCCTCGACTTGGGGCGAGGGCGCGGCCGGCGGCGGCTCGGCGACGGGCTGGCGGACGGGAGCGGCCGGACGGGCCGGGACTTGGAGCCGGCTGGCCTTGAACTGCTCGATCTGGCCGAACTCAGCCGAGTACCGTCCCACCTCCGCAGTCGCGTCGGCGATGGCTTGGGGATCACCCTCGGCATGGGCCTTGGCGAGCTTCGCCTTGGCCTGATCGAGGCCCGTCTTGATCCGGGCCTCATAGTTGACGAAGTTCGCCGTGTTGGCGTGCTGATAGGCCGCCACGGCTCGGTCGCGCTCGGCGGCGATGCGGGCCTTCTCTTCCGCTTCCGCCTCGACCCGCTGGCGCAACCCGTTCAGCTCGGCCGTGAGGCGGTCGATCCGCTTCTGGACCTTGGGCTGCTGGCGCGGCTTGTCGGGCTGTGGCTCCGGCGCGGGCTCACCTTCGGGCGCGGGCGCGGTCTGACTGGCCTCGCCGTCCGGCGCGATCTCGATTTCGACCGGCTGGGCCGGGGCCGGCTCGCCGGGCTGCTGCTCGGCGGCCTGAACTTCGGTGTCGGGCTTTTCGATGTCTGCCATGGCTGATCTCAGATCTTGGCGTTGACGGTGATGGGATCGACATCCTCGGGAGTGTCGATCGGGAGAAGCACGCGGTCGTCGGTGATGATCCGGCAGGGGATGCCGCGGTAGGTGAACGGCACGCC
>CAZRFC010000346.1:2454-4766 GCA_964598975.1 uncultured Mycobacterium sp.
CGCGCTTGGCCTCGGGGTCGCTGTAGATCGGCATCTCACCAGCCTCCCTTCATGCCCGGCCCCCTGCCCCTCGGGCGACCAACCTCGCCCTTGCGCTCCTTCGCGGCGCCGCCGGCGCTCATCATCTTCGGCTTGCCGGCCATCATCCGCTCCATGCGCGGCGGCATGGCGGGCATCTTCGGCGCCGATGCCTTCGGCGGCTTCGCCGAAGCGGCTGGCTTCGGCTTGACCGGCCCGCCCTTCTTGTACGGCCCGACAAGAGGCTGAAAGCCACGGGCTCGCAGCATGTCATTTTGCACGCGGCTGGCAGTCTGCCCTTGCTGCGCCATCATCTCTTGCAGCGATTTCGGCGATCCAGACGACCGCGCTGGCGTTGCCTGCTTGAGCCCCGGCGCAACGGCGCCGATCAGCCCCCTGGGCATGGCGTCCGACACGGCGGCGCCGCCAATGCCACCACTCGCTTTGCCCGGCACCATGCGCCGCGCTGGCGCGGTCGGCATCGTTGGCCGGCGCCCCGTCAGGCCAGGTGCCGTGCCGTATTCCTTCTTCGCAGGCGGCGGCGTGGTCTTGCTCTTCATGACTTTGCTCCTTGCTGGCCCAGCGGCGCCGGGGGTTGTGGCGGCGGTGTCGTGGCGATGTCAGCGGCGACACGCAGCTCGGTCTGCTTTTCCTTCGACGCGATGTCCGCCATCTTGGCGGTGTGCTGCAGCCCGGCCTTGAACGCCTCGACGGCGTTGTTCTCGCGCGCGATCTGCAGCTTGATCTCGTTGCCCTGCTTGTCGACCGCGATCTGCTCGTAGGCCAGGGCAAGAGGATTGGGCTCGCCAGCCGCGATGTTCGCCTTGATCTGCTCCGTGACCCGCGCCGCAGCAAATGCGATCTGGTTCTGAATCTCCGGCGGCATCTGTTGACCGAGCGGGGGAAGGGGCTGGCCGAGCGCCTGCTCGATCTGGACCCGGTAGCGTTGCGCGACGTGCTCCTTGACGTGCGCCATCACAACCGGCTGGTCGATGAACGGCATGTGGACCTGGATATGGGAGTCGTGGTCCTGCCAAGGCGCGGTGATGACCGATCCGCCGGTCAGCGCGATCTGGTTCTCGGCCACGGGATCGAGCGGCTGCGCCTGCGCGGGCGGGGGGACGAGCCGGTTGATCTCCTCGTCTTCCAGTCCCATGGCCCGATAGGAGGTGCGCGACACCTCGCGCATGTCGTGAACCTCACGCGCCCCGTTGGCGACGGCCTGGATCGATTCGGCCCGCATCATGCGCTGGGTCGAGCTGGTCACGTTCGGGTCGCTGACCGGCAGCACGTCGATCCGGTCGTCGAAATCCGCCGCGCGGATCACGCCCTCCCCGCCAGGGATCGGGAAGACGAATTGCTGGCCGGGCTGGGCGAGAAGCCAGTGATAGATCGCCCGCTCGATCAGCTTGAACTCGCGCTTCAGCGAGCGGTGCTGCCGCTTCATGATGCCGGACTGCGGCTTCATCGCGGCTTCCAGCAGGGCGGTCGTGGTTCCGACCGGCGCGTCCTGCCGGCCCTCTCCCACCGCGATCTCGGTGGTTGCCCCAAGACGCTGCTGCAGCTGCCCGAGCTCCTTGTAGAACTCGAACAGGACGACAGAAGGCTCCTTGTACGGTAGCGGCTTGATGCCCTGCTCGATCGGCAGCCCGCCGGTGTCGATCTCGACCGACTCGCCCGGCCCGATCAGCAGCGAGTTGTTCTCGATCCGCATCCCCTTGACGCGGATGAAGCCGGGGAAGTTGTTGAGCGTCCCGGCGTCGATGAGCTGGCGGATGATCGAGGTGCGGGCTTTGGCCGATCCACCCATCACATGCGCGAAGCCCCAGCCGTAGAAGCCTTGGCCCTGGACGAACTTGTGATGAGTGAAGAACTGCTGCTTTTCGTACCGGAAATCGCCTTCGTTCCAGTTGCGATAGATCGCGAGGCACTGGCGCGAGTCCTTCTCGATCACGACCCGATAGGGAAGCGGCAGGCCCGATGGCTTGCCGTCAGGGTCGAGATGCTCGAAGCACGCGATGTCGAGATCGGCATGGATCTCGTACAGCGTATAGCGGTGCGAGAGCCGCGCGATGTGCGGCTCGATCCCGGCCTGGCGATCGGTCGCGCGTTGCGTCTCGGTCTGGTCCGTCGTTTCGTCCGGCTCGCCGAGCTTCACGTCGCGATAGATGCCGGCGAGCTGATGGAGCTTCATGTCGCGGCGCGTCATCATGAACTGATGGGTGACGCGCGGCGCGGTCTGAATGTTGGTCGCGCCGTAGTTGACGATCAGGTTCTCGGGCGTGATCGGCGGA
>CAZRFC010000347.1:0-4759 GCA_964598975.1 uncultured Mycobacterium sp.
GTCGGGGTGGCGGGATTTGAACCCACGACCTCTTCGTCCCGAACGAAGCGCGCTACCAAGCTGCGCCACACCCCGCGTGAAGCGACGTCAGCCTATCGCACCACCGAGGTGGGAATCCAAACGCTGCGACTCCGGCGGCATCGGGGTGGCGTCCGGCCAGGAGCAGGACTGCTCGAACTCGGCCAACATCGCGGCGTACTTGCCGGGCTGCAAGCCATGCCGTTCCAGCCAGGCGTCGTCGTAATAGGTGTCGGCGTAGCGTTCACCGCTGTCGCAGATGAGGCTGACCACCGAGCCGCTGGCACCCGCTGCCACCATCTCGGCCAGCAGGCCGAAGGCACCCCAAATGTTGGTTCCGGTCGACGGCCCTACCCGCCGGCCCAGCACCCGGGACACCTGATGGGCCGCTGCCACCGAGGCGGCGTCGGGCACCCGCACCATCCGGTCGATGACGGTCGGTACGAACGACGGTTCCACCCGGGGTCTGCCGATACCTTCGATGCGTGAGGAGGCTCCGGTGACGATGTCGTTACGGCCTTGCGCATACCCCGGGAAGAAGGCTGAGTTCTCCGGGTCCACCACGCACAGCCGGGTGGGGTGGCCCCGGTAGCGGATGAACCGGCCGATGGTGGCACTTGTGCCCCCGGTGCCGGCCCCGACGACGATCCAGGACGGCACCGGGTGCCGTTCTGCGCCCATCTGGTCGAAGATCGACTCGGCGATGTTGTTGTTGCCCCGCCAGTCGGTGGCCCGCTCGGCATTGGTGAACTGGTCGACGAAGTAGCCGCCGGTCTCCTCGGCGATGCGCCGCGCCTCGGAGTTGACGTCGCCGGCGCTTTCGACGAAATGGCAACGGCCACCGTGGTTCTCGATCAACGCCACTTTGGCGCGGCTGGTCGAGGCGGGCATGACGGCGACGAACGGCAGTCCCAGTAGCGCGGCGAAATACGCTTCGGAGACCGCGGTGGAACCCGACGACGCCTCCACCACGGTGGTGCCTCCGGTGATCCAGCCGTTGCACAGCCCGTAAAGGAACAACGAACGGGCCAGGCGGTGCTTGAGGCTTCCGGTGATGTGAGTGGACTCGTCTTTGAGGTACAGCGCCACATCGACGCGATCGCACCACGAGGACGGCAACGGGTACCGCAGCAGATGGGTGTCGGCGCTGCGCCGGGAATCGGCCTCGATCAACCGGATGGCGTCATCCACCCAACTCCTGGGCGCGCTGCGGACGGCGGACTGCTGCTGGAGGTCGGTCACGGCTGCGTTAGTGCACCGAGGCGGTCGGGGTGGAGCGCAGCACGTTGCGGGTGTGGTCGCGGCCGCCGGTCGGGGCCGCGACCAGTGTCAGCAGGGTGGCTTCCGGCCGGCAACAGAACCGCAGCGGCGCGAACGGCGAGGTCCCGATGCCGGCCGAGACGTGCAGAGCGGTCTCGGTTCCCCAACTCGACGCCCCCTTGGCGCGGGATCGGTCCAGATCGCAATTGGTGACCAGCGCGCCGTAGAACGGCAGGCAGAGTTGACCGCCGTGGGTGTGACCCGCCATCACCAACTGATAACCGTCGGCGGCGAACCGGTCCAGAACTCGGGTGTAGGGGGCGTGGGTGACGCCCAGGCTCAAGTTGGCCGCGGGACTGGGTGGTCCGGCGATCGTTTCGTAGCGGTCCCGGCCGAGGTGGGCGTCGTCGACCCCGGCGGCAGCGATGACCAGACCGGCCACCTCAAGCTCGCGGCGGTTGTGGGTCAGATCGAGCCAGCCCCGCTCGGTGAAGGCGGCCCGCAGATCCTGCCAGGGCAGCGGGCTGCCGTGTACCCGGTGGTCGCTGTCGGTGAGGTACTTCGCCGGGTTCTTCAGCTTGGGGGCGAAGTAGTCGTTGCTGCCGAAGACGAAGACACCCGGGACGGCCAGCAGGTCGCCCAGGGACTGGACCACCGCGGGCACCGCACGGGGATGGGAGAGATTGTCTCCGGTGTTGACCACAAGGTCCGGTTCCCACCGCGACAGCTCGCGCAGCCAGGCCTGCTTGTGCCGCTGGGCCGGGCGCATGTGAATGTCGCTGAGGTGCAACACCCGCAGCGGTGTGGAGCCGGGCGTCAGGACCGGCATCGTGACTTCCCGGACGACGAACGCATTGCGCTCGATCCCTGCGGCGTAGCCGACCGCCAGCGCGGCCGCACCGGCCGCGACAGTGGCAGAGGTTCTCAAGGCGTTGGCGGCCATATCGGCAGACTACTGCCACCGGACAGCAGAATGTGAAGTGAAAATCCAGACCGATTCGCGGCTGCTACGGCGGCGGCGGAGGCGGTGGCGGTGCGTCCGGCGGCGGGGGAGCGGGCGGTGCTGGTGGAATCGGCGGCGGGGGAGCTAGAACCGGCACGGTAATGGGTGGAAGACCTGGAATCTCCACGATCTGCGAACCGATCTGCGGCAACCCTGGCATCCCAGGCAGCGGCGGCGGTGGCGGCGGCGCACCGGGCGAGGGCGACGGCTTCTCGGTGGGCGGCGGCGGTGGCGCGACGCCATTGCTCACCAGCAGGGTGACGATGATGCCGGGAACGGTCTGTCCGCTCGGCGAGGTGCCGACCACGGTGCCGGCCGAGGCCGTGCTGTTGATCGAGGTCACATTGTCGGATACCTGAAATCCCGAGGCGCGCAACTCTTCTCGGGCGCTCTCCTGGCTCAATCCATTGACATTGGGCACCCGCGAGCCGGGTGCCCCATCGACATAACGGGGATCGGTCGGCGGCATGCTGATCTCACCGAAGTTCTCGGCGATCGGGGTCATCGCGGTGAACCAGGTCTCCGCCGGCTCCTTGCCGCCGAAGAGGTCTCCGTCGTAGCACTTGCGCAACGGGAACGAGCAGAGGTCGCTGGGGTCAGGGGAATCGTCGTAGATGTAGTTCACCGCCGCGAACCGGTTGGTGTACCCGAAGAATCCCGCGGAGCGGTGGGCCTCGGTGGTTCCGGTCTTCGCCGACATCGGTAGGCCCCATCCGGCCGCGTTGGCGGCCGGGGCACCGGTACCGATGCCGGTGGTGTCCTTGCTCAGTCCGTTCGACAGGGTGTTGGCTAGGCCCTCCGGCACCACCTGTTCACAGGACTCGGCGTTGACTGCGATCTCATTGCCGCGCCGGTCGAAGACCTTCTCGATCGGGTTCGCCGGGCACCACATGCCGCCGGACGCCAACGTCGCCGCGACGTTGGCGAGTTCGAGTGGGTTCACCGGGAACGGGCCCAGGGTGAAGGACCCGATGTTCTGGCGCTTGATGAAGTCGGCCAGGCTCTCGTTTTCGTCCGGGGGTTTGTATCCGCGGGCGCTGCCGGGCTCGGCGTAGGACCGCAGCCCGAGGCGGACGGCCATGTCGACGGTGCGGGTGACGCCGACCTGGGAGATCAGCTTGGCGAAGGCGGTGTTGGGAGACCTGGCCAGCGCATCGGTCAACGTCATGGTCAGATTGCGCGGATCCCGGTAGTTGATCACGCACCAGTTCTCCTTGGGGCAGCCCTTGGCGCCCCCGTCGCCGAGCCCCTTGGCCTGAAACCAGCCCGGGACATCGAGCGTCGCGTTGATCCCCAACCCCAGATCCAGCGCGGCCGCGGCGGTGAAGATCTTGTAGATGGATCCGGCACCGTCACCGACCAGAGAGAACGGTTGCGGCTGCACGGTCTGGCCGACGTCGGTGTCCAGGCCGTAGGTGCGGTTGCTGACCATCGCGATCACGGGGTGGGACGTCTTGCCGGGCAGCACGACGTTCATCACACTGGCGATGCTGTTGAGGTCCGGGGCGGCGATCGAGTCGACCGATTTCTTGACATCAGCCTGAACATCGGGGTCCAGGGTGGTCTTGATCAGGTAGCCGCCCCGGGCGATCTGCTCCTTGCTCATACCGGCCCGGACGAGATACTCCTGAACGTAGTCGCAGAAGAACGCCCGGTCACCGGCGGCGATACAGCCGCGCGGCAACTCGTTGGGCCGCGGCAGGATTCCCAGCGGCTGCTGCTTGGCGGCCCGCAACTCGTCCCGCTTGTCGGGGATTTGCTCGATCATGGTGTCCAGCACCAGGTTTCGCCGCACCAGTGCACCGTCGGGGTTGGTGTATGGGTTCAGTGTGCTGGTCGACTGAACCAAGCCGGCGAGCAGCGCCGACTGCTCCCAGTTGAGGCCGGAGGCGTCAATGCCGAAGTAGGTCTGGGCGGCGTCCTGGATGCCGAAGGCGCCGTTACCGAATGACACCAGGTTGAGGTACCGGGTGAGGATCTCCGGTTTGGTCAGCGTCTTGTCGAGGCTGAGCGCCATCCTGATCTCGCGAAGCTTGCGGGCCGGTGTCGGGGCGATGGCAGCCCGCTTCTCGGAGTCGTTCTGTGCCACCACGAGCAGTTGGTAGTTCTTGACGTACTGCTGCTCGATGGTCGAGCCGCCGCGCGTGTCCAGATCCCCCGAGGCATAGCCGGCAAGGCCGGTCAGGGTGCCTTTCCAGTCCACGCCGTTGTGCTCGGCGAACCGCTTGTCCTCGATGGCGACGATGGCCAACTTCATCGAGTCGGCGATCTTGTCGCTGGGGACCTCGAAGCGGCGCTGAGAGTACAGCCAGGCGATGGTGTTGCCCTTGGCGTCCACCATCGTGGTCACTGCGGGGACATCGCCCTCCAGGACCTGCGCCGATCCGTTGGCCACGATGTCGGAGGCCCGGTTGGACATCAGTCCGGCTCCACCCACGACGGGAAACAGCAAGGCCGCTACGAGAACACTGGCCAATA
>CAZRFC010000348.1:0-4721 GCA_964598975.1 uncultured Mycobacterium sp.
GCTCCCTGTCACCGATGACCCGACTCATGTGTAACCCATGACCCGACTCACCACACGTGTGTCCGAGGGGGGACTTGAACCCCCACGCCCGTTAATAGGGCACTAGCACCTCAAGCTAGCGCGTCTGCCATTCCGCCACTCGGACCGAGTGAACCCACGTGCGGTGGGCGAGGAAAGGCTATCGGATAGGAACACCTGGACCCAAACCGCAGCTCAGGCGGGGCCGATTCGGTCGGCGATCGAGCGGGCAATGGTCGCTGCTGCGTTGGTGGCAGGGGCGTCCAGCGCACAGGCCTCCACGTCGACCGCAACCTGCTCGTGCACCGTCAACGCCCGCTGGCAGGACCATCGCTGGGGGCTGCGCTGCTCGCGCGAGACGGTGAGGACAGTGCCCTCGACGCCCACCTGGCCGACCGACCACACCTGCTCGGGGGCCAGTTGCTGCGGATAGGTCAGCTCGCGGTCCGAGCAGCCGGCCCAGGTGTTGCGGGAGCGGGCGAAAAAGTCCTCGGCCGCACGCGCCGAGTTGAACAGCACCACCGCCTGGGTGGCGAAATGCGACCAGGACGCCGACGTCGGGGGATCACGCAGTACCTGCCCGTGCACCGCGGTCCACCCGCTGTCGGCGTAGACACCGCGCTGGGCGGCACCGGTCACAGCGAGGCAGCCGACGCCCTCGGCCACCCGGGTGCTGTCGACCCAGAGTGCCGTGACATCGCGGGTTACCACCATGTTCTCGGCGGACAGTGCCGCGCCGATGTCAGCGGCGGACAGCAGCAGGTCGGCCAGATTCTCCGCGGTGGCGGTCGGGGGAGCGGCGACTGGCATCGCTGTGCCCGCCGTCGTGCTGGTACAGCCCGCGGTGAGGGGGGCAAGCCCCGTCATGCACAGCAGCGCTGCGATCGCGGGCTTCCGGCTGTTCATCGCAGTAATTAGAACAACATGTTCGGCGTGTTGTAAATGTGATTGGAGTTAATAATGTGATAAGAGGGCTGACCCTCTTTGTTTCACCGGCCAGTGGTAGGAAAGGAGCGTGACGCGGGGAAGCCTGAACGACGTGGCCGGCGAGGTGGTGGATCTCGTCAGTGCGCTGATCCGCTTCGACACCTCCAACACCGGCGATCCGGACACCACCAAGGGCGAGGCCGAATGCGCCCGATGGGTGGCCGAACAACTCGCAGAGGTCGGCTACCAGACCGAGTACATCGAGTCTGGGGCGCCCAGTCGGGCCAATGTCTTCGCCCGACTGCCCGGCGCAGACCCGTCCCGCGGGGCGCTACTGATCCACGGACACCTCGATGTGGTGCCGGCCGAGGCCGCCGACTGGAGCGTGCATCCGTTTTCCGGGGCGGTGTCCGACGGGTACGTCTGGGGCCGTGGCGCGGTCGACATGAAGGACATGTGCGGCATGATGCTGGCGGTCGCCCGCCACTTCAAGCGGGCCGGTGTGGTCCCGCCCCGCGATCTGGTGTTCGCGTTCGTCGCCGATGAGGAGCACGGCGGAAAGTACGGCGCCCAGTGGCTGGTGGACAATCGGCCCGATTTGTTTGACGGTGTCACCGAGGCGGTCGGGGAAGTGGGCGGCTTCTCGGTGACCGTGCCGCGCCGCGACGGCGGCGAGCGTCGGCTCTACCTGATCGAGACGGCTGAGAAGGGTCTGCTGTGGATGCGTCTGACCGCCCGTGGCCGAGCCGGACACGGCTCGATGGTTCACGATGACAATGCGGTCACGATCATCGCCAATGCCGTTGCGCGGCTGGGTCATCACCAGTTTCCACTGGTGATGACCGATACCGTCGCGGAGTTTCTCACTGCGGTGGCCGAAGAGACCGGCCTGGGCTTCGACAGCGCGGACCTCGAAGGCTCCTTGGCGAAACTGGGGCCGATGGCCCGCATGCTCGGCGCGGTCTTGCGCGACACCGCCAACCCCACCATGCTGAAGGCCGGGTACAAGGCCAATGTCATTCCGGCGACCGCCGAGGCCGTCATCGACTGCCGGGTGCTGCCCGGCCGGCAAGCCGCCTTCGAACGTGAGATCGACGAACTCATCGGCCCCGACGTCACCCGCGAATGGATCTCCGAACTGCCCTCCTACGAAACCACTTTCGACGGGCATCTGGTCGATGCGATGAACGACGCGATCCTGGCACTAGACCCTGAGGCTCGGACGGTTCCGTACATGCTCTCCGGAGGAACCGATGCCAAAGCCTTTGCCCGCCTTGGTATCCGGTGCTTCGGATTCGCACCGTTGCGGCTGCCGCCGGAACTGGACTTCGCGGCACTGTTCCACGGTGTCGACGAGCGGGTGCCCGTGGACGCGCTGGAGTTCGGTGCCAGGGTGCTCGAGCGGTTTCTCTTGAACTGCTAAGACTCTTGAATTGCTAAGACTTTTCAACTGCTGAAACGACAGGAGTGATCTGCCATGGCCTTTCCGTACAACCCGTACGACTTCCTGCCCGAACTGCCCGGATTCACGCTGACGAGTAACGACATCACCGACGGCCAGCCGCTCAAGAATGCTCAGGTCAGTGGCATCATGGGCGCCGGGGGCGAGGATGTCTCACCGCAGCTGAGCTGGTCGGGCTTTCCCGAGGAGACGCGCAGTTTCGTGGTGACGGTGTTCGATCCCGATGCGCCGACGGCGTCCGGGTTCTGGCACTGGGCGGTCGCCAACCTGCCCGCGACCGTCACCGAACTTCCGGCCGGCGTGGGGGACGGGTCGATGCTTCCGGGCGATGCGCTGACACTGTGCAACGACGCCGGGATGCGTCGCTTCGTCGGTGCCGCCCCGCCGCCCGGCCACGGCTACCACCGGTATTTCGTTGCGGTACATGCTCTCAGCGTGGAGAAGCTGGACCTCAGCGAGGACGCCAGCCCCGCGTACCTGGGTTTCAACGTGTTCATGAAGGCCATCGCCCGGGCCGTCATCCACGGGACCTTTGAACAGAAGTAGCTGTTAGACCCCCGCCGAGCAGACGCAAAGTCGCATGAATGTGAGCTCAAAGGTGCGAGTTTGCGTCTGCTCGCGATCCAGGGCGTTAACGGAGGTCCGACCCGACGGCGTCCGACAGGCTGGAGAAGCCGCCGGCACGCAGGCGCTCGGCCAGTCCGTCGTGGATGTGCTTGGCCCACAGCCCGCCGCCGTAGACGAAACCTGTGTACCCCTGCAGTAGCGACGCGCCGGCGGTGATGCGTTCCCAGGCATCGTCGGCGGTTTCGATGCCACCCACGCCGATCAGCACCAGTCGGTCGCCGACCCGGGCGTACAGCCGACGCAGCACCTCGCACGCCCGGCGCGCCACCGGTGGTCCGGACACCCCGCCGGGTCCCAGGTCGTCGACGTGGGGTGTGCGCAGCCCGGCCCGGGACACGGTGGTGTTGGTGGCGACGATGCCGGCCAGGCCGAGTTCCACCGCCAGGTCGGCCACCGCATCGACGTCCTCGTCGGACAGGTCCGGCGCGATCTTGACCAGGACCGGCGCGGTCGTCTCGGCCAGCACGGCGGACAGGATGGGCCGCAGCGATTCGACGGCCTGCAGGTCGCGCAGGCCCGGGGTGTTGGGGGAGCTGACGTTGACCACCAGGTAGGCGGCCAGCGGACCGAGCAGGCGTGCGCTGGAGGCGTAGTCCTCGGCGGCCCGCTCCGGCGGGGTGATCTTGGACTTGCCGATGTTCACCCCGATCGGCACGTCGGGTTCGTGGCGGGCCAGCCGAAGCGCCAGTTCGCCGGCGCCGCGGTTGTTGAAGCCCATCCGGTTCAACAGGCCGCGGTCTGCGGGCAACCGGAACAACCGCGGCTCGGGAGTGCCGGGCTGCGGCTGGGCGGTCACGGTGCCGATTTCGGCATAGCCGAATCCCAGCGCGCCCCAGGTCTCCAGCCCGAGCCCATCCTTGTCGAAGCCGGCGGCCAGGCCCAGCGGTCCGGGAAACCGCACCCCGAACACGGTGCTGGCCAGTATCGGGTCGTGCGGAGCCAGGCCGCGCCGCAGGCCGCGGCGGGTCAGCCCGCTGGCGGTGGCGCCGCGCAGTGCGGCGAACACCAGCGTGTGGATGCGTTCGGGGGGTGCCTTGAACAACACCCGGCGCAGCGCGTCGTAGATCACAGGCCCGGCTGGTCGGTTGGCGATCCGGCGGAATTGTCGGGGCGAGTCCTTTTGCGCCGCAACAAAACCCGCCTGCTTCCATCGGTGTACAAACGCACCCGGGTCAGCTCCCAACCGCGGTATTCGGCCTCGATCGACAGCCTGGTCGAAGCGCTGACGCGGGTCACGTCGGGAGGCAGTCGCAGCGGAATCCACTCGTAGTCGTCGGACAGTCCGATCTCCCACGCGGCGGGCATCCGCCCGCGGTATGCCCCGCTCACCGGGGCCTCGCCGCGTTATCGATCACCTGCACCCCGGCGCCGCTGCCGGACAACACGTACAGGTTGCCCGACGGCTCGTCATATGCCAGCGTGTTGGGTTGCTGCACGGTCGGATATCGCACCTTCTCAACGGGGATGCCAGTAGCCAGATCGTAGCCAACCACGGTGTTCGATGGGGTCAGCGCGACCCATGCCAGGGTGGACGAGCCGGCCACCCCGTACGGCGACTCGCCGACGGGGTAGGCCTGCCGCTGGATCAGCGGGTTCACCCCGAAAACCAACAACTGCCCGGCTCGGGTGTCGGCCACCAGAACCCGTCCTGCCGGGTCGGCGGCGATGGTCGTCGCGCCCAGTCCGG
>CAZRFC010000349.1:0-4711 GCA_964598975.1 uncultured Mycobacterium sp.
CACCTCCTCGTCGGTCCACTTCGACTGGTCCTCGGTCGCGTCCGACGAGCATCCCGCCACCCACAGGAGCGCGGAAAGAAGGAGGAGTACAAGGGTTTTCACAGCTGCGACTCGATCCAGGAGGTGACGTCGTCGAGCACCAGGGCCTTCTCGGGTTCGTTGAACACCTCGTGGTAGAGCCCCGGGTACTCCTTGAGGTGCACGTCGGCCGAGCCGACGCGGTCGACGAGTTTGCGGCTTCCTTCCACCGGGATCAGCTTGTCGTTGTCGCCGTGCACGATCAGCAGCGGCGCGGTGATGGCCGCGGCCCGCGCCGGCATGGTCTCCCCGACGCCGATCAGCGCCCGCCCGACTCCTGCGGGCAACTTGCCGTGGTGGACCAGCGGATCGTTCTCGTAGGCCGCCACCACCTGCGGGTCGCGCGACACCGCGTCGGCGGGCAGGTTCTCGACGGGAAGGCCGGGCGAGAGACGGCCCTGCACCTTGGCCAGCAGCACCATCACCGGCGACACGGAGGAGTGGGCGTCGACGGCCGGCCCGGACAGCACCATGGCGTCGTAGTCGTCGGGATGCTCGACGCCGTAGGTGAACACGACGCCGCCGCCCATGCTGTGACCGAGCACCACCAATTTGCGGCCCGGATGCTCGCCTGCGGCGATCCGGACCAGGCTGTGGAAGTCCCCGGTGTATTCGGAGATGTCGCGCACGTAGACCCGCTTGCCTCCGGAGCGGCCGTGCCCGCGATGGTCCAGCGCGTAGGTACCGAGACCGGCCTCGGCGAAGCGTTCGGCGACGTGGTCGTAGCGGCGGGCGTGCTCGGCGTAGCCGTGTGCGAGGACGACGATGCCGCGGGGCGGCGTCTCCGGGGTCCACACGTCGTACACGATCCGGACACCACCGACGCCGTCGAAGCTGCGCTCGGTGCGGGTGACGGCCATGGCAGCGAGACTATCGGGCCGGCTCGGCATTGGCTGTCCCTGGCTGTCCCTCGCAGTCCGGGCCCGTCGCGCGAGTGCCTGGACTTGTCACAGCCGGTGCGTAAGCTGCATTTCGTGACCGTCACGGCTCTTGACGACAGCAGCGCCGAGGACGCCTTTCTCGCGGATGCGCAGAGGTATCGGCGGGAGCTGCTGGCGCACTGTTACCGGATGACCGGTTCGCTCCACGATGCTGAGGACCTGGTCCAGGAAACCTATCTACGTGCCTGGAAGTCGTTCAAAGGGTTTCAGGGCAAATCCTCGGTGCGAACGTGGCTGTACCGCATCGCCACCAACACGTGCCTGACGGCGCTGGACGGCAACAAACGCAGGCCGCTGCCGAGCGGGCTGGGTCAGCCGGCGTCGGACCCCACCGGTGAGCTGTTCGAGCGTCCGGAGGTGACCTGGCTGGAACCGCTGCCCGACGCGCCGCGCGAAGACCCGTCTGATCCGTCGGTGATCGCCGAGTCGCGTGAGTCGGTGCGGCTGGCGTTCGTCGCCGCCCTGCAGCATCTCCCGCCGCGGCAGCGCGCGGTGTTGGTCCTGCGCGAAGTGCTGCAGTGGAAGGCCGCCGAGGTCGGTGAGGCGGTCGGCGCCTCGACCGCCGCGGTCAACAGCCTGTTGCAGCGGGCCCGCGCCCAACTCGACGAGATCTCACCGACCCGCGACGACGAGCCGGTGGCGCCGGAGTCCCCCGAAGCCGCGGAACTGCTGGACAAGTACATCGCCGCGTTCGAGGACTACGACATGGACCGGCTCGTCGAGTTGTTCACCGACGACGCGGTGTGGGAGATGCCGCCGTTCGACGGGTGGTATCAGGGTCCCGCCAACATCGTGATGGTGTCGAAGGTGCACTGCCCGGCGCAGAAGGCCGGCGACATGCGCTTCGTCAGGACGACCGCCAACGGGCAACCCGTGGCCGCGCTCTACATGCGCAACCCGGAAACCGGTGTCTACGAGGCGTTTCAGCTGCACGTGATCGACGCAGGCAAGACCGGCATCACGCACGTGGTGGCGTTCAAGGAGAACGACCTGTTCACGAAGTTCGGGCTGCCCGCCACGCTCTAGTCCGTGGACCTGGCGGCCCGCAGCCGGGACAGCACGGTTTCGACGGCGGCACCGAACTCTCGTTGCGCAGCGGGGGTGAGCCCGTCGAACACCATGGTGCGCACCAGATCGACGTGCCCCGGCGCGGCGGTGTGCAGGGCCGCCAGCCCGGCCTCGGTCAAGGCGACCGTCGCTCCCCGGCGGTCGTCGCCGTCGCCTTCGCGGTCCACCAGGCCGCGGCCCCGCATGCGGCGCAGCTGATGCGACAGCCTGCTCTGTTCCCAGCCGATCAGGTCGCCCAGCTCGTTGATCCGCATCGGCCCACGCTCCGAAAGCGCAACCAGCACGTCGTAGTCGGACAGTGAGAGCTCGCAGTCCTGCTGCAACTGGCGATGCATCGCCGTGTGCAGCCTGCTGACCATGGCGAGGTAGTTTCGCCAGATCAGCTGCTGCTCGTCACTGAGCCACTCCATCAGACCACCCTAACCCGGGAATACATGACACATCATGGATGTTGTCGGCAGCAGGGCAGCCACCTAGGCTGACAAGGACTCTTCGAGGAGTGATCCCATGACCAGCAGCCCGAGCATCGTCGACGTCCGGCGCGCCGACGATCGCGCCAAGACCCGGATCGCGTGGCTTGACTCCAAGCACTCCTTCTCGTTCGGCAGCCACTACGAGCCGGACAACACCCACCACGGGCTGCTGCTGGTCAACAACGACGACATCGTCAAGCCCGGCACCGGCTTTGACACCCACCCGCACCGCGACATGGAGATCGTGACGTGGGTGCTGCGCGGGTCCCTGGTGCATCAGGACTCCACCGGGAACTCCGGCGTCATCTACCCCGGTCTGGCCCAGCGGATGTCGGCGGGACGCGGCATCATGCACTCGGAGAAGAATGACTCCTGGACCCTGACGGGACAGGAAAGCCACAGCGAGCCGGTGCATTTCGTCCAGATGTGGGTGGTGCCCGACGAGTCGGGCCGGGAACCGGGATATCAGCAGCTGGAGATCGACGACGAACTGCTGCGCGGCAACCTGGTGACGATCGCCTCGGGGATGCCCGCGCACCGCGACGCCGCCGCCATCGCCATCGGCAACCGGTACGCGGCGCTGCACGGGGCACGGCTCGAGCCCGGCCAGAGCGTCCAGCTGCCCGAGGCGCCCTACCTGCACCTGTTCGTCCCCCGCGGCGAAGTGACCCTCGAGGACGCCGGCCCGCTGCACGAGGGAGACGCGGTGCGGTTCACCTCTTCCGGCGGCCAGCGCGTCACCGCCACGACGCCCGCCGAGATCCTGGTCTGGGAGATGCATGCGGGACTCGCTGCGGCATAAGCGATTCGGCGTAGTTCTTCTCGGCGCCACGTTGCTCGCGGGGTGCTCCGCCGAGCAGCAGGCCGAGCCTCCCCCGGCGGCGCCCGCTCCGGCGTCGTCGACCTCCACCGCACCGGCCGCCGGGTCTACCCGGGTGGCCGTCGAGGTCGACGACAGCCTGGCCGGAGCACCGTTCGACGAGCCCCGCGAGGCGGTCGTCCCGCAGGGGTGGACGCTGTCGGTGTGGGCGCGGACCCCGCGTCCGCGGCTGGCTGTCTGGACTCCCGACGGTGACCTGCTCGTCTCGGTGCCGAGCGCCGGGCGGGTGCTGCGGTTCACGCCGCGCGGCGACGGCCCACCCGAGGAGTCGGTGTTGCTCGACGGGCTCGACGAACCGCACGGCCTGGCGTTCGACGGCTCGACACTGTATGTGGCCGAAAGCGATCAGGTCGATGCCTACCGGTATGCCGCGGGGGCGGCCACCGAGCCCAGGACCGTCGCGGGCGGGTTGCCTGATGACCGCAGCCCGGATCTGCGGGGCGCCTATTCGCATGTGCTCAAGAGCGTGGCGGTCGGCCCCGACGGCGCGGTGTACTTCTCCATCGGGTCGACGGGCAACATCTCCGCGCAGGACCGCACGGCCGTCCCGCCGCGGGCGACGGTCATGCGGGTGCCGCCCGGCGGCGGACCGGCCGAGCCGTTCGCCACCGGGGTACGCAACGGCACCGGGCTGGCCGTGGCGCCCGACGGCGCGGTCTGGACCGCCAACAACGGCCGCGACAACATCGCCTACCCCGAGCCGGGCCCGTCGTACGGGCAGGTGATCCCGCAGTACGTCGACGACAATCCGCCCGAACAGATCGCCCGGCTGACCCCCGGCCGGGAGCTCGGATGGCCCTACTGCAACAACGTGGGTGGGCCCGCGGACCTACCGTTCGTCCGGGATGCGCAGACCAACCCCGACGGAGCGCTACTGGACTGTGCGGCGCTGCCGCCGGTCGAACAGAGCATGGGCGCCCATTCGGCACCGCTGGGACTCAGCTTCGTCGACGGCGAGCTTCCGGCGCCGTTCCACCGCGGCGCGCTCGTCGGGGTGCACGGTTCGTGGAACCGGCAACCGCCGCGCGCCCCCGAGGTCTCGTTCTACCCGTGGCGGGACGGGACGCTGGGGAACCAGCAGACGCTGGTCGGCGGATTCCAGGCCGACGACGGATCGCGCTGGGGCAGGCCCGTGGCCGCCGTCGTGGGCCCCGACGGGGCGGTGTACATCACCGACGACGCCGCCGACGCGATCTACCGGCTGGCACCGGATTGACCCGGCGTGATGGCCACCTTGTTGAGCACCGTGGCCATCTGCCGCACGGCGCCAC
>CAZRFC010000350.1:0-4707 GCA_964598975.1 uncultured Mycobacterium sp.
CAGCGGCGAGTCGTGGGCTAGTCGGCCGGCGGCGTGTTCGGCACCAGGTAGACGCTGACGGCGGTCAGGAAGGCCGACACGATCGGGCCCCACTGCTGCACGTCGGTGTTCTCGGGGAACGCGGCGAGGACGGCGGTGATGACGGCGCCGAGGACCGCGACGATGGACTTGGCGTACTGGCTCATGCTCACTTCTCCTTGATGTCGAACGTGACGATGACGGCGTCGTGGTCCGAGCGCGTGGCCCGCACCTGATGCCGGTCGAACCGGATGCGCTTGTCGTTGCGCCTCCACCACACGCCGTCGATGGCGCGTCGTCCGTGGGTGCCGCGCTTCTTGCCCTCCATGTGGTTGCAGGTCCACCCGGCGTCCCGCAGCGGCGCGAGGGTGGCGTCGGTGGGTTGGGCGTTGAAGTCGCCGCCGACGAGCGTGATAGCCGCCCGGTCGTTGAGCACCTTGACGAGCGCGGTGGAGAACGTCATGGCGTACCGGCGCCGTAGCGGGAGGTACTGGCTGGCGAGGTTGTGCACCGAGCCGTAGACCACCAGGCGCCCGGTCGGCTTGTGGACGAACCGTGCGCCGACGAACCACTTCGGCTTCGACCACGCGGGGCCAGCGCCGGGGCCGACGAACTTGCGCGGCAGCAGCAGCTCCCGGATCGGCGCGTGCAGCTCGAGCGTCGCCGGGTCGTAGGCGAGCGGGGTGGCGGGCTGTCCGGTGCCCTCGGGGCCGCTGACGATGCGGAACCCGTCCTCACGCAGCGCCTTGACGATGTCGGCCCCGTCGCTCATCTCCTGCAGCGCCAGGGCGTCGCACTCCCGCGCCACCTTGACCACCTCGCCCGCCGGCGCCTTGCCGACGTTGAGGGTGCCGACGGTGAGCTGCTGACGGCGCGGGCCGTGTGCCAGCCGCAGCGCCAGGTCGCCCATGTCAGCCCTCGGCGCCGTGTGCCAGGTCGCGCTCACGGGTCTTGGCGTCACGCGCCTTCTCGCCCGCCACGGCCCGGTCGATGCGCTTGTCGATGTGCTCGCGGAGTGCCTTGAACTCGTCGGCCACGGCGTCGCTGACGATCTTCTTGAGCTCGGCTTCGCTGTACGGCATGTCGTCTGCTCCCTGTCGAATCTTCCGGGCGACTTCTGCCACCCGGTCCTTGCTGGCGTTGATCTCGAAGTGCATGGCGTCCGGCGTGCCGGTGTAGTCGCCTCCCCAGCGCACGACGTGATCGACCTCGGCGAGGATCTTGTGGATCTCCTCGACCTCGGCGGCGGTGAAGGTGTTGCGGGTCGGCACGCCGTTGGGGTGCTGGGGTGCATTGACGTCGACCGCAGTCCCGCTGGCGTGGTTGCTCAGCTGGTTCGGGTTGTTGGCGTTGGCGCGGTAGGAGAAGCCCCAGCAGCCGGGGTTGACCAGACGCTCGATGCGCGCGGCGTACTGCTCGACCACGTAGCCGAGCACGGTGTGAACGTCGTCGTCGTCGCGGATGCCCGGGACGAACGAGACGCCCGCGACGGTCAGCGACCGCAGCGGCAGGGAAGGACTGGCGGACCAGCCGTTGTAGGACGTTGCCATGTTTGCCCCCTCAGGCAGGCGCCCGACGATGAGCCGGGCGAGGTGGAGTCGGAGCCTCAGCGGACTTCGACGGTCCCGGCGCGTCGGATGATGTCCTCGGGCGCGTCGGTCACTCGCAGCCACACCGAGCGACGGTCGCCGGCGGTGAGTGCGGTGGCGTCGAACAGGAGTCGGACGCTGCCGTCGACCACGGTGGCGTTGTCCCAGGCGGTCGGCACGTCGCTGCCGTCCACGACAGCGGTCTGCACCGAGGTCGCCTCGACCAGGGTGCCGCCTGCGGTGATGGTGACGGGGACGTACAGGTACTCCACCGAGCCGGGCGGAATGTAGATCACGGCGTCCTCCTGATGGCGCTGACGTGCAGGCGTTGGGCGGGCTGCTGGGTGGTGAGTCGCCCCGAGATGGCGCTGGTGGAGAGCCGTGCGTGGAGGTCGCCGAGCACGACGTCGACATCGCGCTGCTCGGCGCTGGACCCGCTGCCGACCCAGATGACGGCGCCTGTCGCGGTGCCGCTGCTGGCCCGCGCGCCGGCTGCTGCTCCGTTCCACGCGACCCCAGCGACCGCAGAGCCTCGGGGGTGCTTGACTCCCGCCGCGCTGCCGGTCCATGCGACGGTGCCGGACGCGAAGCCCTGGGGTCGGGTGCTGCTGCTCGCGTAGCCCGTCCAGGCGACCAACCCGGACGCGCTGCCCTGGCTGGCTCGCTCTCCGCTGGCTGCCGTGGTCCACAGCACCCCACCGCTGGCCGCACCCTCGGAGGCGCGCTCACCTGTGGCGGCTGCGGTCCACGCGACGGAGCCGGCGGCCGATCCGCTCGAGGATCGCTCTCCGGTCGCTGCACCGGTCCACGACGCCGAGCCGGTCGCGGTCCCCTCGGAGACGTGCTCGCCGGCCGCAGACCCAGCCCACGCCACAGCACCCGACGCGGTGCCCTCGTTGGGCGCGTCGGAGGGCACCAGCAGCGAGGGGCGGTCGGTGACGATGCCGTCCGCGCCCGCAGCGAGCCAGGTGTCCCGCTCGCCGGTGGTGTTGACGGTCCACACGAACACCAGCAGCCCGAGCCCGTGCGCGCTGGTGATGAGTGTGGAGTCGAGGTCGGCGTGCGTCTTGTCGATGCTGACGGCCCACATGCCCGCCGCGGCGTCGGCGGCCAGGTCGATGGTGGCGCTGGAGGAGTAGAGCTGCACCGTCCGGTAGCCCGCCGCTGCCAGGGTTGCGGCGTTGGTCTTGTTGAACGCCTGCCCCAGCACTCGCCAGGTCAGCGACGGCCGGGTGGCGAGTTCGTTGACGAGCAGGGAGACGGCGCTGTTGGTGATCGCCTCGGGAACGAAGATCCGGTCGGTGTACTGGTCGCGGGCATCGGACCAGAACGCCGCCGGGACAGCCGTGCCGCCGGGCGGGATCGGCCAGGCGACGGTGAGGTCGGCCCACTCCGCGTCGGTGTAGGTCGCCACGTCGCCGGTCTCGCCTGCGCCCGCGGTCCGGTCCACGGTGGCGTCATGCATCAGGACGCCGGAGCCGGACTGGTTGACGCGCAGGTCGGACTCACCGATCACGCTGGGGTGCAGCGCGAACGACATGTCGAACGCGGTGATGGTGTTCTCCGGCGCCTCCAGCGCGCCTCCGCGGTGGGCGAGGTAGACCGGCGGGGTGACGGCGGCGATGAGGTCCTTGCCCGCGCGCCCTGCCCACGACACGGTGCCGGTGGCGACGCCGGTGGCCGACGGTGCGCCCTCGGGGGTGAGGATCAGCGTGCGGGCCATGCCGTCAGAGCCGGACGTGAAGCCGGTCCAGTTGCCGGGGTCGACCGCCACGCCAGCCGAGCGCGAGACGGAGCCGCCGTCCCACGCGATGCCGCAGTAGACGCCGCCGGTGCCCGACGTGCCGAACTCGACCTTGTTGGAGTCGAATCCGGTCGGCGGGGTCGCGGTGGTGGTGCCTGTCGTCAGACGCTCGGCCGCGATGGTGACGGCCGCCCCGTCCGCCACCGACGGCGTGACCGACGGCGGGTTCTGGGTGGTCGAGGACGCCGCCCGGACCGTGTGCGCGGCGACGTCGATGCCGGTGTAGCCGCGGACCACGAACAGCACGCCGACCTGACGGGAGGCGCCCGAGAGCCCCACCGCGACGTTGCCGGACTCGCTGCCGGTACAGACCTTGGTGTAGACGACGTTGACGCACGAGCCGTCGGTGTCGGTGTCGAACAGCGTGAAGCCAGCCGGCTGGGTGACCTCGGTGGCGGTCGCGGAGTGGGTCCACACGAAGATCGCCAGGTCGCCGGCCTCGGTGGCGGGCCAGGTGATCGAGGAGTTGAGGTTGGTGAAGTTGCCACCCTCGAAGTCGCCGCCGACGAACGTCCCCACTGCGGCCCCCTCAGATCAGCGAACGCCAGGCGGACAGCTCGGCCTCGGTGGTGAGCGCGTTGCTGGTGGTCGACTCGTACTCGTACAGGCAGACGTAGCGGGCCTTGGCGTCGGCGAACTTCTCCGCGTACTCCGCAGCCCATGCCGCGCGGACCTTGCCGTCGGCGTCGTTGGCGGCGTTGCGGCTGGTTCCGAACTCGGGCACGCACCAGCCGGAGTAGGCGGGGAAGCGCGCCACGAACGCCTTGGCGGTGGCGATCTCCCCGTCGTAGTTCGGGTAGGGCCAGCCGTGGACGCCGTCGCAGTCGAGCCCCAACAGGTCGGCCTTGACCTCGGCCCACTTGTCGATGTTGCCGCCGGTCGTCTTGTTCCCGGGGTCCGCCTCCCAGCCGGTGAGCGTGTTGACCACCAGCAGGTCGGGACGAGCGGCCTTGACTACGTCGTAGAAGCGGTTCTTGCGGGCCAGCGCCTCGGTGTGGGTGTAGCGGCCGTCGCGGACCTTCTTGTCCGACTCGTGCCACACCTCGACGCAGTCACCCGGCTTGAGGTTCGCGGTCGCAGCACGCACGGCGATCTCGGTGATCGCGGAGACGCTGGTCGGCTTCCACGAGGCGTGAACGACGGCCACCCGGTCGTCGCGGGGCGCTACCTCGCCGAAGCCGGTGAAGAACTGTCGGACCGCAATGCCCTCGCCCCACTTGTCGACCACGCGGCCCTGTGCGGCGGCGCTGGTCCCGGAAGCGTCGGCGCCGTAGACGGTCGCGCGCTGTCCGGCCT
>CAZRFC010000351.1:0-4697 GCA_964598975.1 uncultured Mycobacterium sp.
ACCGAATTCGTCGACGGCCAGCTACGGCCGCAGGAGGGCGGTCGAGGTTTGGCCTTCAACCACAACCCGGCGTTCTACGCCGACGACGCCACCTTGACCGCCGGCGTTCGGCTACTAACCCACGTCGCCGTCGACCATCTCGCCGGCCTGCTCGAACCGGTCGACTAATACCCCGAGTCAAGCATGTCCGCGCGACAAGCATCAATCCGACAGCAGATTTCCCGTTCTGCTCTCCAGCGGAATCTCGCCGGCGATCTTGCCGATCACCCGTCCCGGCCAGGCATAGGGCTGGCTGTGACGGGCGAAGAGCCGCCCGTCGGTCTCGGCCAGCAAGTCGGTCTCCTCTCCCAGCGGATCGATCACCGTGGCGACAAGATCGCCCTTATGCACCCAATCGCCAAGCCGACGGCGATAGGCCACGAGCCCTGTGACCGGCGAGCGTAGTTGCGACATCGCCGTCAGCGCCGTGGCGCGGCAGGACAGCCGGGGGCGCCCGCCCGACCCATCGACAAAGCCGCGTCCCTGCAACATGCGCAGGAGCGCAATGGCCTGATCGGCGGCGCGTTCGGGATCGACATCGTCGTTGCTGCCCAGTTCCAGCGTGGCGGCCAGGCAGGCCGGGGGAATGGGCACGTCGGGATGGTCCGCGGCAAGCGCCCACCATGGACCGGAGCAGGCTTCGTCGAAGGGGTAGCCGCCGGACAATTCCGACAGCAGCACCGCGCGGGCGTCGATCGCCGCGGCGATGTCCTCGGCCGCCGGCCACAGCGCCGGACCGACATACATGTGCGGCTCGGCCTCGTTGTCGGCGTGGAGATCGAGCACCAGATCGGCGTCGTGGGCGAGCGTCAGCAACCGGTGGCGCAGATGTTCCACTGCACTGTCCGGTTGCGTCGCTGCAAGTTTCGCGGACATTGCTGCCCTGATCGTTGCGATGTTCGACGCCGCGTCCGGCCCCAGGGACAGGTCTCCGAGGTCGGACAGATCGGCATAGTTGCGGTTGAAGTTCTCCCCCGTACCGCTGTCGAGCCTGCCGCACAGGAAGCTGGTTTCGGTCTGTGCGAGGCCGATCGGGTTCGCCTGCGGCACCAGCAGGATCTCACCATGGACCCCGCCGCGAGCTTCCGCCTCGGCCAGATGCCGGGCCAGGATGCGCAGGACCAGCATGCCGGGGAACTCGTCGGCATGCAGTCCGGCCTGCAAATAGGCCTTCCCGCCCGTCCCGGGTTCAGTTCCCCGGTCGCTGCGCTCCTGCCCGCCGGGTGCACCGAAGCGCAGTACGGTCAGGCGATAGGGCGAGCCGGGCAGATCGTGATGCTCGCGCTGCATGGTCGAGTTCAGTCCTGCGCAGCACCCGGAAGTACGGCCTCGTCCGAAAGCACAAACGGCTCCGTCTCGTAATAGGCCGCACAGGCGGCGTGCAGGCGGGCCTTCAGCTTGCCCTCCGCCGCCAGCGCTCCGGTGACCAGATGGTTACCGGGGGGCATGTCGCGCAGTTCGATCCCGTGGGTATCGAGAAAGGCCGTCACGCCGGCCTCGCCAAGTTCCGGTAACTCCATCGCGGCCTCGATAACCGCGAGCGGCGAGGTTTGCGCGCGGCCGTCGGCAACAATGGCGGGGGAGTATGCCGCAGCCTTATCCGCATCGGAAAGCAGGGCGGTCAGGGTGGTTCCATCGAAATACATTGACTGTCCATTCTTTTGAGGGGTCATCCGTGCCGATCACGGATGCTTTCGATATCGAGGTGGCCGGTGCCATCCCCATGCGAGGTGTAGAGCAGGGCGATGTGCGCTTCGTGTGTGACACCGGGCGCGGTCACCGGGCCGGCATCGCCGATACAGTCGTCGATCAGTTCGGCGACCAGCGTATCCAGTGCGTCGGCCGATGCGGTGGCCGAAGCGATCCGGGTGACGGTCCCGGCCGCCATATCGATGACATCCCCCGGGCCGGCAAAGCACAGCCGCGTGTCGGGCGCGATGAAATCGTCCCCAGCAAGCTCTGTCTTCAGCGGATCGATCTCGACCAGGACGGCGCCGCGCGCGCCGATCGCGGTGAGTGTGCTGTTGTCATGGTTGGCGATGACGCCGCTGTCCTCGAGCAGACCGAGCCCGAAACGCACGCCCTCTTCGGCGCAGGCGACGGCAAGGCGGCCGAGACGCCGCGCAGATGACAGCTTCTGGTCGACGATGGCGGCGCCGAACAATCCCAGGCCTTCCTGGATCACCAATCCGCGTCGGCCCATATCCGAGGCGATGCCGAAGCGCAGCGCCTCGTAGGACGTGCCGCCGCCGATCATGAAGCCGGACAGTGCCGAGGCGGCGCCGCCGACTCCGACGATCATCGCGCCGGCCGCCCTCGCGCGCGCCATTGCGGTCAGCAGCGGTGTGACCTCGCCGCGGTAAAGCAGGGATTCCACCAGCCTGATCTGGTTTCCGCCGGTCAGGACGATGGTGCGAAGGGCGGCGATCTGCTCGACCAGCGCTTCGTCCCGCATCCGGCGGTCGACATTGTCGATCGTGACGCCCAGGTCGATGGCCTCGACGCCCTGGCTGTGCAATGCGTCGATGTAGTCACGCGCGACCTCGCGAGGTTCGGAGGACGCGGCGGCAAGGACACCGACCGGGCCCTCGCAGCGCGACGCCAGCTCGGCAAGCAGTGGGCTGCCGCGGTCGAGCGGTGCCGAGCCCAGCATCATCACCCGGGCCTGCGGTCCCGGCTTCACGCCGTAATCACGCGACAGCGCTGCTCGCCGGTTCTCCGCCAGTTGCGCGGCATTGAGCTGGCGCGTCTGCATGCTGGCCCGAAAGTCCACGGCCGTCATCCGGAAATCACGTCCGGCTTCAGGGATGTAGGCGAGTGCACGGCCGCCCACGCGCGAGACTTCGACACTGGTGGCGCAGCCTGCCCTGGGCTCTATCGCGCGGGCCCGGTCCGCCGGATACACCTCGGGGTCCCCCAGCACCAGCCGTGCCACGAGATCGTAGAGCGTGTAGGCGCCGAAGACGTTGCGCAGCGAGCGGGCGGGGGCGTCGTAGGTGATGTCACGCAAGGTGACCGGCCGCTTGCCCGGACCGGGCAGAACCTCACCCGTTGCCAGGTCCAGGCTGTCGCCGTCGTCGGCGTAGCTGAAAACGATGTTGTCGATCAACTTGTTGGGGAGGTCGAATTTGGCCTGCTGCAGATCGAAGACGAAGACGCCGTACTCGCCGATCACCCGAGCAGTCGTGCCCTCGACGAACAGCGCGGTGTTCTCGTCGATCCCGTAGCCGCGCTTCGCCCCGGAGGCATGCATACCGACGACCATCCGCCCGAACCGACCGCGCTTGATGAAATGCTGGTCGACGATGCCCCACGGGAAGAAGCCAAGCCCGGGCGCCAGCAGCATTCCGGGCTCGTCGGCGTCACCGACCACACCGTAGGTCGCGGCCTCCAGCGAGGTGCCCCCGGAGAACATCACCTCGGACATGATGGCGGCCCCAGCGCTGGAACCCGCGACCAGAGAACCGCTGCGCTGGGCTCTGCGGATCGCCTTCAAAACCCGGCTCTCCCTGCCATACGGCGCCAGCGCCCCGGTGATCAGTGCCTGGTCGCCGCCGGTGAAATAGACGCTGCCGTAGTCCTCGACGAGGTCGGCGATCGCCTTGTTCTGCGCGGCCCCGATCGCCCCGGGGCCGTGCACCCCGGCCAGAACGGCATCGAAGCCGTAAGCGCGAAACACCCCGACGGTTTCGGGCCCGACCTCGTCGGGCACCGACGACGCCGTCGCGAAGACAACGATCCGCCCGCCCGAGAGGCGGTGCATCTCCTCGTAGATGGGGGCGTTGTCGTCTTCCAGCCGGCCGCCGATGATGGCCAGTTTCGGGTAGTGCCGCCCCCGACGGGGAGCCAAGGGGAATCTGCCAGGTTTCCCTGTCATGTCTCCCTGTCATTCGCCGGAACGATCAGCACCCCGCGGTCGTCCGAGGTGAGAACGAAGCCATCGGGAACATCGAAGGTGGATGCCGCCAAACGCTTTGCGACGGGCTCCGGTCCGGGGGCGGTGAATGTCGGGGTGAAGTGGACGATCTGCTTCCAGCAGCGGGTGATCGCCTCGCAGAAGAACAACACCAAATCGTCGGGTTCGGCCTGCGAAAGAGCCGCATCGAGGGCCTTGTTCTCCTCCTCGACGATGGTGATGTCGTCGGGTGAGACACCGTTGGCTATCAGGGCGGCTTTCATCAGTTCCGGGATTTCGTCGGGCCTGCGGTCGCGCAGGTTGTCGTCGCGGTGACAGATGTAGGTGTCGAAATGGCCGGCGACCTTTGCGGCGATCGCGGCCACGTCCTCGTCGCGCCGGTCGCCCGGGCAGGTGACGCCGACGATCCGGCGTCCGCGCGGCTTGAGTCGGTCGACCACGTCGACCATGGCCTCCACTGCGGCCTCGTTGTGTCCGTAGTCGAGGATCACCCGGAAGCCGTGTTCATCGAAGACGTTCATTCTCCCCGGGCTCTGGAAGAAACTGTTGTCGAAGGTGCGCAGTCCGGTGCGGATCTGATCCAGTGTCTTGCCGAGCGCATAGGCCATGCCGGCTGCGAACATTGCGTTTTCGACGTTGTGCAGCGCCTTGCCCTCCAGTGTGGCGCGGACGAGATGGGTCCAGATCAGTGGCATCTGTCGGCCATTGTCGTAGATCACGATCTGGTCGCCGTTCACCCCCT
>CAZRFC010000352.1:0-4109 GCA_964598975.1 uncultured Mycobacterium sp.
AGTACTTCTCGGTGACCGAGATGTCGGCGAACGGCACCCCGTAGACGCGCTCGACGTCGTAGGGCGAGAACAGGTACATGTCCTCGTTGTGCTTGGCCAGCTCGAAGGTGATGTCGGGAATCACCACGCCCAGGCTGAGCGTCTTGATCCGGATCTTCTCGTCGGCGTTCTCCCGCTTGGTGTCCAGGAAGCGGTAGATGTCGGGGTGGTGGGCGTGCAGGTACACCGCGCCGGCGCCCTGTCGCGCACCGAGCTGGTTGGCGTAGGAGAACGAGTCCTCCAGCAGCTTCATGATCGGGATGACCCCGGAGCTCTGATTCTCGATGTTCTTGATAGGTGCGCCGTGCTCGCGAATGTTGCTGAGCAGCAACGCGACTCCGCCGCCGCGCTTGGACAGCTGCAGCGCGGAGTTGATCGAGCGTCCGATCGACTCCATGTTGTCCTCAATACGCAGCAAGAAGCAGCTCACCGGCTCGCCACGCTGGGCCTTGCCGGAGTTGAGGAACGTCGGAGTGGCCGGCTGGAAGCGGCCGTCGATGATCTCGTCGACCAGTTGCTCGGCCAGCGTGGTGTCACCGGAGGCCAGGGTCAGCGCGACCATCACCACGCGGTCCTCGAAGCGCTCCAGGTAGCGCTTGCCGTCGAAGGTCTTGAGCGTGTACGAGGTGTAGTACTTGAACGCCCCGAGGAAGGTCGGGAACCGGAACTTCTTGGCGTAGGCGCGATCCAGCAGCGTCTTGACGAAGTTGCGCGAGTATTGGTCGAGCACCTCGCGCTCGTAGTAGTTCTCCCGGATCAGGTAGTCGATCTTCTCGTCCTGGTTGTGGAAGAACACGGTGTTCTGGTTGACGTGCTCCAAGAAGTACTGACGGGCAGCGAGAACGTCCTTGTCGAACTGGATCTCACCGTTGGGCCCATACAGATTGAGCATCGCGTTGAGCGCGTGGTAGTCCGTCTCCCCCGGCAGCGCGTGCGCGGTGGCATGCGCGGCGGTGGTGGTTACCGGCTCTGCAGCAGCGACGGTTGGTGGCACGTGTCTTCCCTCTCTTGGACGTCGGCGTCCTTCCAGAATTGAGCCCAGAATTGAGCTAAGCCCTCGCGGACGGCGAAAACGTCGTCGGTGGTTCCCATGAGTTCGAATCGGTACAGATACGGCACCCCGCATTTGCGGGACACGACATTGCCCGCGTAGCAGAACTCGGCGCCGAAGTTGGTGTTGCCGGCCGCGATCACCCCGCGGATCAGCGATCGGTTGTGTTCGTTGTTCAGAAACGCGATGACCTGCTTGGGGACGTAGCCCCCGGCGTCAGGGTCCGGGCCCCCCGAACTGGGATCGACCCGGCCGCCGCCGTAGGTGGGCAGGATCAGGACGTAGGGCTCGTCGACCTCGATGCGGCCGTGCAGAGGAATCCGAATGGCGGGCAGCCCAAGCTTCTGCACGAAGCGGTGGGTGTTCTCCGAGACGCTGGAGAAGTAGACCACCCGTACCGGGCTGCGCCCGGTCGAGCCGCCGTCGGAGTCCATGGCGATCTAGGCGCTGACTGCGGCGGAGGAAGCGGGGCCGGCCTGGGCTGCGCCGGCGAGGGCCTTGATCCGGTCGGGACGGAAGCCCGACCAGTGCTCGCCGCCGGCGACGACCACCGGGGCCTGCAGGTAGCCCAGCGCCATCACGTAGTCCCGGGCATCCGGAACCTCGGTGATGTCCACGATTTCGTAGGTCAGACCCTGCTTGTCGAGGGCCTTGTAGGTGGCGTTGCACTGGACACAGGCCGGCTTGGTGTAGACGGTGATGGTCATCTGCGGGATAGCTCCTCGACGAGGGTTTTCGATGGTCCCGGCGGACCCGCGAACCGCGGGCCCACCGGCTGCTCAAACACTACACCTAGTGTCTGACAACACGCGGAGGTACTACATATTCCGAATAACATTTATGAAATTCCCAGGTCGTAAGCCCCAACGGGGTGATGTTTGCGGCGTGTCGCACGTCACAACGCGCTCAAGGCTGGTCTACCACCGCACACCGACACAACGGGGCCGTCCAGGCGCCTCGGCCCGCCGAGACCACCAATGCAGGTGCCCACCTGCGAGCGACTGGCGAAGATCAGCGTCCCCACAGCCGTCCGCTGCTGCTCAGCTGTCGCTCGGAGCTGGGCGCAGATGTTTCTGGTTCCCCGGGGCCGCTGGCGAGCCGCGGCACACCCAGGTGCGGTCAGGGCCTATCGGATCCGCCCGTCGGGGTCGGGATGGCTCGGGTTACCGACCCGGCGGCAGTTGCGCGCGGGCCTGATTCCGACTCCGGGGCCGCAGGGCCCGGGTGAACAGCACATTGACCGGCTTCATCACCGCAGCGAACGGCCACGGCGCGTACCGCTTGAACGCATACAGCGCCCAGATGTCCGGGGAGGTGTAGATCAGGAAGCGGTTGCGGGCCACCCCGGCCAGTATCTTGTCGGCCGCCTTCTCCGGCGAGACCGCGTGGCCGGCGAAGCGGCGGACCCAACGCTGCACTCGGGGATCGTCGCGGTCGACTCCGGCGATCTGCACCGTCTGCACGAGCGGGGTGTTGACCGCACCCGGGACCACCAGACATACCCCAACCCGGTGTCGGGCCAGATCGAAGCGCAGCACCTCCGAGAGCCCGCGTAGTCCGTACTTGCTGGCGCTGTAGGCGGCATGCCAGGGCAGCGGGACGAGCCCGGCGGCCGAGGAGACGTTGACCAGGCGGCCGCCGCGGCCGGCGGAAACCATTGGAGGAACGAAGTTTTCGATGACGTGAATGGGACCCATCAGGTTGACGTCGACCATGGAGCGCCAGTGCCGGTGCGTCAACTGGACGACGGTACCCCATGCCGAGATGCCGGCGATGTTCATCACGATGTCCATCGCGGGATGGCGGCTGTGGATTTCGGCGGCGAAGTCGCTCACCGCATCGAAGTCGGATATGTCAAAGGCCCGATGCTCGGGCACCTCGGCTCCGGCCGCGCGGGCCGCGGCAACGGTGTCGGCCAGGCCGTCGGCGTTGACGTCGGTGAGGAACAGCATGGCGCCCTCGCGGGCGAGTCCGAGCGCGACGGCGCGGCCGATACCACTGGCGGCGCCGGTGACCAAGACCCGCTTGCCGGCGTAGTCGAAACTCATGATTGGGCCTTACTGCCCCACAGCGCATGCAGCCAAAGCTTTTCCAGCACGGCCACCGCCCGGCCGAGGTCGCGGTCGGGCCCGGTGAACATCGACTCCCCCGACAACGTCATCGCGGTGGCTCCGACCAGGACCCGAACCAGACCGCGAACGTCGTCGGTGACCGGGTCGGCGGTACCGTTGCGGATCTCCGCTTCGACCAGTGGCACGATCTGGTCGATGACGAGATCGTTGTAGCGGTCCAGTATTTCGCGGATCTCGGCGTCGGTGCTGCGGGCGATATTGCACGCGGACATGACCGGATCGTTGTGGGCGTAGACCGCAGCAGCGCTACCGATCATGCGCTTGGCGAACACCGCGGGTGTCTCATCGTGGCCGCGAGGGGCGAAGTCCCCGGTGAGATCCTCGAGTTCGTCGGCGACCTCGCCGAGGATGTGGGCCAGCACCGCGTACTTGGAGTCGAAGTAGAAGTAGAAACCGGATCGCGCCACACCAGCACGGTCGCTGATGGTGCTGACCGATAGTTCTGCGAACGGTTTCTCGGTGAGCAGTTCCCGAACCGCCTGCACGATGGCGTGCCGCTGGCGGTCGCCGCGGCGGCGCGGCACCTCGTCGGACTGCTGCGGTGCGCTCACCCGTTCACCTTGCACCACGCCGAGCCAGGATGGAAACTTGACAGCCGTCAACTTCGGCCGGAAAGATTGCGGTACCGCCGGTTACAAGTCCTCGCAGGAGACGTCGATGCCGACCATCACCACCCAGCAGCACCTGCTGGATCAGGCCCGCCGCAAGCTGACCCCCACGCTGCAGACCATTCCCGGCATGGGGCTTATCGAGGAGCACCTCCGCAAACAGGACTGGCCTGAATGGCAGTTCTCCCAGCCCCCTGCCGGCAGCGGCCTCAAGCCGATCATGGGCAACTCCGGACTACCGTTCCTGGGCCACCTCATCGAGATCTTCCGGGGCGGCCC
>CAZRFC010000352.1:4119-4696 GCA_964598975.1 uncultured Mycobacterium sp.
GGCGGCCCGGAATTCGTCCTGGAGAGCTATCGCAAATACGGCCCCGTCTACTACACCAAGACCCCGGCACTCGACGCCATCGCCGCTCTGGGCCCCGACGCCACCCAGGAAGTCTTCGCCAACAGGAACAAGGACTTCACCACGGTGGCCTGGAATGACGTCATCGGCCCCTTCTTCGACCGCGGCCTGCTGCTCATGGACGGCGAGGAGCACATGTACCACCGCCGGATCATGCAGGAGGCGTTCACCCGCACCCGACTGTCCGGCTACATCCAGCACATGGACACCGTCGCCACCAAAGTCGTGGCCAACACCCCGGACGGGGCCTGGCCGGTCAACGACAACCGATTCCTGTTCCTGCCGGCGATCAAGGAACTCACCCTTGATATCGGCGCCGTGGTGTTTATGGGCCACGAGCCGGGCAGCGACCACGACCTGGTCACCAAGATCAAGGCGGCCTACGAGACGACCACCCGCGCGGGCGGGGCGATCATCCGCACCCCGGTGCCGCCGTTCAAGTGGTGGCGGGGACTGGAAGCCCGCAAGGTTCTGGAGAAGTACTTCACGGCGCGGGTCG
>CAZRFC010000353.1:0-4692 GCA_964598975.1 uncultured Mycobacterium sp.
CGCGCAGAGCTTCGCCGACGGCGTGCACACCTCGATCCCGGCGCCTGGTCTGGGGGCCCTCGGCGCGGGTCGCGGCGGACGCGAATCCGCGCTCGCCCGGTCGTTGGGCCGGCTCGGCGTCACTCCCGACGACATCGCCGTGATCTCCAAGCACGACACCTCGACGCTGGCCAACGATCCCAACGAGACCGAACTTCATGAGCGCCTCGCCGACGCACTCGGCCGGTCACCGGGCGCACCGCTGTTCGTCATCTCGCAGAAGAGCCTGACCGGGCACGCCAAGGGCGGCGCGGCGGTCTTCCAGATGACGGGGCTGTGCCAGGTGCTGCGGGATGGTGTCATTCCGCCCAACCGAAGCCTGGACTGCGTTGACGACGAACTGGCCGGCGCAGCTCACCTGGTGTGGCCGCGGCAGACCCTGCGCCTCGGCGATCGGTTCCCGCTGAAGGCCGGTCTGCTGACCAGCCTCGGATTCGGGCACGTGTCGGGACTGGTCGCGCTGGTGCATCCGGAGGCGTTCCTAGCTGCGCTGCCGGCCACCGAGCGGGCGGACTACCGGCGGCGGGCCGCCGAACGGCTACTGGCCGGACGGCGTCGGCTGGTGTCGGCGATGGCCGGCGGTCGTCCGCTGTACGAACGGCCATCCGGCCGGCGGTTCGACCACGACGCGCCCGAGAAGTCGCAGGAGGCCGCCATGCTGCTCGATCCCGCCGCGCGCCTCGGCGGGGACGGTCACTACTCGGCCTGAATTCCGCTAGGGTCACGCCGTGGCGATAGTGGGCGTGGGGATCGACTTGGTGTTCATCCCCGATTTCGCTGAACAGGTGGACCAGCCGGGCACGGTGTTCGCCGAGACCTTCACCCCTGGGGAGCGGCGCGACGCCGCGGACAAGAGTTCCCTTGCGGCACGGCATTTGGCGGCCCGGTGGGCAGCCAAGGAGGCCGTGATCAAGGCCTGGTCGGGGTCCCGGTTCGCCCAGCGTCCGGTGCTGCCGGAGGGGATCCATCGCGATATCGAGGTGATCACCGATATGTGGGGGCGGCCGAAGGTTCGGCTCACCGGGGCGATCGCCGAACATCTCGCCGAGGTGGTGATCCACGTGTCGCTGACCCACGAGGGCGATACCGCCGCGGCCGTCGCCGTCCTCGAGACGCCCTAACCCCGGATTCTTCCCCGCCGAGCAGACGCAAAGTCGCACGATTCGGGCCTCGAACGTGCGACTTTGCGTCTGCTCGCGCATGGGTGCGCATCGGGTGTGCGTACGTGGCGCATGGGTAATGTCGGTGCGGTGAGTTTTCTGATCCAGCGGGTGCAAGATGTCCTGCCCGCTGTCCGCCGCGACCTCGAAGACCTGGTGCGCATCCCGTCGGTGTGGTCCGATCCGGCCCGCCACTCCGACGTCCACCGCAGCGCAGAGAAAGTCGCCGAACTGCTGCGCGACGCCGGCTTCGCCGAGGTCGAGATCGTGAGCGAGGGCGGCGCCCCGGCGGTGATCGCCCACCATCCCGCTCCGGCCGGCGCCCCTACGGTCCTGCTCTACGCCCACCACGACGTCCAGCCCGAAGGTGATGCGGCGCAATGGCAGTCGCCGCCCTTCGAGCCGGAGGAACGCGGCGGCCGGCTCTACGGACGCGGGACCGCCGATGACAAAGCCGGGATTGCAACCCACCTGGCCGCGTTCCGTGCCCACGGCGGCCGGCCGCCGGTGGGGGTGACGGTGTTCGTCGAGGGGGAGGAGGAGTGCGGCTCACCGTCGCTGACCCGACTGCTGGCTGCCCACAAACACAAGCTCGCCGCCGACGTCATCGTCATCGCAGACTCGGACAACTGGACCTCCGAGATACCCGCCCTGACGGTGTCTCTGCGCGGCCTGGCCGACTGCGTGGTGGAGGTGGCCACCCTGGATCACGGTCTGCACTCCGGGCTCTGGGGCGGCGTGGTGCCCGATGCGCTCACCGTGCTGATTCGTCTGCTGGCCACCCTGCACGACGGGGATGGCAACGTCGCGGTGGCCGGTCTGCACGAGGCCCGCGCCGCGGCGGTGGACCGCGGCGCAGACTGGGTACGGGCCGAGTCCGGGCTACTGGACGGAGTCCGAGAGATCGGTTCGGGGACAGTGGCGCAACGGCTTTGGGCCAAACCGGCCATCACGGTGATCGGCATCGACACCACGCCGATCGCCCAGGCATCCAACACCCTTATCCCGCGGGCTCGCGCCAAAGTGAGCCTGCGGGTGGCTCCCGGCGGGGACGCGGCTGCGCACCTGCAGGCTTTGCGCCGTCACCTCGAAGACCACGTCCCATGGGGCGCGCACGTTACCGTCACTGCCGGCGACGCCGGGCAGCCTTATTCGATCGACGCCACCGGGCCGGTTTACGACGCCGCCCGGGCAGCCTTCCGCCAGGCCTGGGGCGTCGAACCCATCGACATGGGGATGGGTGGCTCGATTCCGTTCATCGCCGAGTTCGCGGCCGCCTTCCCCGACGCCACCATCCTGGTCACCGGCGTGGAAGATCCGGGAACTCAGGCGCACAGCGTCAACGAGAGCCTGCACCTCGGCGTGCTGGAACGGGCCGCCGTCACCGAGGCGCTGCTTCTGCAGAAGCTGGGCTCCCTTCAGTCGAAGTAGGTTTCGCCCTCCTTGGGAAAGCCGCCGCCATAGGTCGCGATGTGAACATGGGTGTAGTGGTTGGAGTCCGGGTCGCCCAGGTCGGCCATCAGCTTGGGTGACCCGTCGGCCGGGTGATAAGTGCGCTGCCAGATGACGTGCTCGAGATCGAACCGCTCGGCGTTGTCCAGGGCGAACTTCGCGATGCGGTCACCAAGTTCGCGGCCCGCTCGGGTCTCCCAGTTCGGGATGATGACGTCGATCGCCAGACCGTTGGGATGCCAGCGCATGCTGTCCGGGCGCCAGCCACCGATATCGCGGATCTGGGGAAACCTTGCGCTGATAGCGCGCTTCAGGCGGATCGTCTCGACCTGGAGGCCCTGCTCCGAGCCGACGCCGGGGGCCAGGGCCTGCCGGACGTCCCGGGCCGGAAGAGCTTGGGGGAGGGCTTCGGCATGGGTGGAGGCGGTCACCAGCTGGGGCTCGAACTTCATCGACTGGGCAGCGTTCACCGGGGAGGCGATCACGGCTACCGCCACGAGGGGTGCGGTCCCGACGACCATCATGAGGTGGCGAAAAAGACGACCCATCTCGGGACCTCCGGTCATGACGTGCGGGAATGTCTGTCCCGCGATCGTTATTTGACCGTGATGTCGGGTCTCGTGATGTTGGTGTTACATCTGTTGTCGATGTGACTCGTCGACTACGTGTTGGCGTTGCCGGCTTTCCATTGGCTCCAAGGGATGTTCCAGTCGCCGAGACCCTCGACGCCGGAGAGCACCGATCCGACGGTGCCCCGCACCTCGACGACGTCGCCGCGCTTGGTGTTGTTGTAGAACCACTGCGCGTTCTCGGGGCTGACGTTCAGGCAGCCGTGGCTAACGTTCTCACTGCCCTGCGAGCCCACCGACCACGGGGCGGAGTGAACGTAGACCCCGCTGTAGGACATCTGGGTCGCCCAATCCACTTCGAGGCGGTAGCCCTCGGGAGAGTTCGACGGGACGCCGTAGGTCGACGAGTCCATGATCAGTTCCCGGTAGCGGTCACCGATGGTGTAGGTGCCGTTCGGGGTGGGGGTGCTGTTCTTGCCCATCGAAATGGGCATGGTCTTGACGACCTGGCCGTTGCGCCGGACGGTGAGCATCTTGGTGGCGTCGTCGGCAGTCGCGATCACCTGGTCGCCGATGGCGAACGTCGAAGACAGGTCCTCCTGGCCCATCAGGCCGTCACCGAGGTCGACGCCGAAGGTCTTGACGTTCACCGTCACTCGGGTTCCGGGCTCCCAGAAGTTCTGCGGCCGCCAGCGGACCTCGCTGTTGCTCAGCCAGTAGAACGCTCCTTCCACCGGCGGGTCGGTGGTGACGGTGATGGCCTTCTGGGCGGCAAGGCGGTCGGGGATCGCTTCGTCGAAGCGCACCGCAATCGGCTGGCCCACCCCGACCACCGCGCCGTCACCGGGCGACAGGTAGGGCATCGTCTGGTTGGCCGGTGAGTGGGATTGGAAGTTGAGCGATTCGGTGGCCGTCCCGCCAAGGCCCAGCGTGCTCGCGGTGATCGTGTAGTCCTTGTTGTAGGACAGTCGGCCGGTGGTCTTCCAACTCAGCCCGTCGGGGGCGAGTTCCCCCTCCACCACGTCGCCTTCAGCGTCTTTCATCGACACCGCGCCCAGCACACCGCCCTCGACGGAGACGGTGATCGGCTGGTCCACCGCGACGCCCACCGCCTCGTCCTGCACCGACGCGGTCAGCTTGGGGACCAGCAGGTCGCTGAAGGGGGTGCCCTTCTCAGCCAGTACCTTTGGCCCGCCATCACCTCGGCCACAGCCGCTGATGCCGAGCAGCAGGGCGGGTACCAGCAGAAGCGCGATCAGCCGTGAGCGCATCCAGGCTCCAAACTCGCATCCATGGGCGGGAATCATCACCGCGTTGACGGGTTTTAGTCTAAAGGTGCCCCAAGACACTGTGCGACTTCCCAGGTCAGGGCTACCGGGAGCCGATTTCACCTGACCCGCGCGGGCCTGTTATTGTCGCTCACACGCGCCGTTAGCTCAGTTGGTAGAGCAGCTGACTCTTAATCAGCGGGT
>CAZRFC010000354.1:0-4677 GCA_964598975.1 uncultured Mycobacterium sp.
ACGCGGGCGTGCTGGTGGCCGACGCCGACGACTTCGTGCAGGAGGACTATCCGGGGTCTGGCACAAACGCACACTTTTGCATCCGCCGCTTGTGCTGCCCCGTGGGGCTGGACTGCGCTGGCGGCCCTGGGGGGAACCATGTCCTTGCGGCTCAAATTCAATCTGGTGCTGGCGGCGGTGCTGCTGGTGGCCGTGGCGGGCGCCGGCCTGTACGTCCACCGTTTCCTACAGAACGCGGCCGTCGCGCAAGTGCAGCACAACTCCGCGATCATGATGCACGCGGCGCTGGCGATACGCGACTACACCACGGAACTCGTCAAGCCGCACCTGGATGTCACGCTGCTGGAAAAATTCCTGCCGCAGACCGTTCCCGCGTTCGCCGCCACCGAGACACTGCGGCGCCTGCAAACGCGCTTTCCGGGCTATGAATACAAGGAGGCGGTGCTCAACCCCTCGAACCTGCGCGACCGCGCGACGGAATGGGAGGCGCGCCTCATCGAGGATTTCCGCTCCGGCCGTGCGGACCTGCAGACCGAGGTGACGGGCGAAATCGGCGAAGGCATGTACCGCTCGATGTACGTGGCGCGGCCGATCACCATCAAGCAGCCGCAGTGCATGGCCTGCCACAGCACGCCCGAGGCCGCGCCGGCCAGCATGCGCAAGGTCTACGGCGACCACAACGGCTTTGGCTGGAAGATGAACGAAACCGTGGGCATCCAGGTGGTCAAGGTGCCGATGTACTACCCGCTGGAAGCGGCGCGCGAGACCTTCTACGCCGTCATGGGCGTGATGCTGGCGAGCTTCGCACTGCTCTTCCTGGTGCTCAACCTGTCGCTGTCGGCGCTGGTGATCGAGCCCATGGCGCGGCTCAACCGCAAGCTCGAAGACCTGGCGACGCGGGACTTCCTGACCGACCTCGTCAACCGCCGGCGTTTCTTCGAGCGCCTGGAGGCCGAGATGGCCGAGACGCGCGTGAAGAAGGGCCAGCTGTCGGTGGTGATGTTCGACATCGACTTCTTCAAGCGCATCAACGACACCTTCGGCCACGATTCGGGCGACGTGGTGCTGAAGAAGACCGCGCTGCGCGTGCGCGAACTGCTGCGCTCCTCGGATTGCGCGGCGCGCTTCGGCGGCGAGGAATTCATCATCCTGCTCAAGGAAACCCCGGTGGACGCCGCCATGGCCATGGCCGAGGCCGTGCGCGCACGCATCGCCGGTACGCCGTTCGACCGGGTCGGCCACGTCAGCGCCAGTTTCGGCGTGGCCGCGTGGGACCACCAGGAGGACAGCCACGCGCTCATCAAGCGCGCCGACGCGGCGCTCTACGTTGCCAAATCGAGTGGGCGCAATTGCGTCGTGCAGGCGCAGGACGCCGAGCCGGCGCCTACTTGAGCACCTTGCGCGCGGCGCCCACGCCCACGGCGGCCAGCACCAGGAAAACCACGGTGATGATCAGGAAGATCACGAACAGGACCTTGGCAATACCGGCGGCGCCGGCCGCGATGCCCCCGAACCCAAGGGCTCCGGCGACGAGGGAAATCAGGGCAAAAATGATGGCGTATTTCAGCATGGTGGACCGTCCTTGTAAGGGGGCAGCGCGGCTGCGGGAAGGGATGCCGGGACGATAGCCCCAGCGGCCTGACGCCCGGCGTCGGTAGGCATGGCAAGGCGCTGTAGGAGCGCGCCGCGGCGCTCCAGGGCGTTTGCAAACAAATTGACACAATTGGTGGGCACAGTGGGCACCAGCCGCCGCGCCGCGCGCGGCCTGTTTCTGTCTCTTGCCAGGTGTCCCATGTCCCTTGCTGTGCCCACTTCCCGCCGCGCGCCGGCCGGCGGCTCCCTCGGCCGCCGCCTGGCGGCCGTTTTCCTTTTGGTGCTCGCGCTCAGTCTGGTGGGTGCGGGCATAGGCATCTGGTCGCTCCAGCGCATCGGCCAATCTATCGAAGCCATGGTGGAGCGCAGCGTTGCCCATGAGCGCCGCGTGGCCGACGCCTACCGGCTGCAGGCGGTGAATGCCGAACGCTACAAGGCGGTCGCGCTGAGCTCGGAACCCCAGGTGGGCGAAATCCTCGGCGCCGACATCGCGCAGACCCAGGCGCAGTACGACGCGCTGCTCGCGGCCCTGGCGCAGCAGCTGCGCAGCGCCGCGGAGGTCGAGCACCTGCAGCATCTGCAGAGCGTGGGCGACGCCTTCCTGAAAGCGTGCGCCGAATTGATCGCTGCGCGCGATTCGGGGCTGACGTCCCGCATCAACCAGGTGTATGCCGAGCGCTTCGTACCGGCCTCGCGCAGCTTGCTGGATGCGCTGGCCGCGCTCAGCCAGTCGCAACGCGAGGCCATCGACCAGGGGGCCGTGCGCGTGGCCGAACTCGGGTACATGGCGCGCCTGTCCCTGGTCGCCTTCGGCGGCTTGGCGGCGGTGCTGGGCGCGCTGCTCGCGCTGTGGCTGGTGCGCAGCATCACCCGGCCCATCGCGCAGGCCAGCGCCACGGCCGACCGCGTCGCCGGGCTCGACCTGCGCCACGACATCGTTGGCCACACGCGGGACGAATCGGGCCGCATGCTGGGCGCGCTGGCGCACATGCAGGCGGCGCTGCGCAGCCTGGTGCAGCAGGTGGGCGAGTCGGTGCATGCGGTGCGCGCGGCGTCCGGCGACATCGCCCATGGCAGCGCCGACCTGTCCAGCCGCACCGAGGAAACCGCTGCGCGGCTGCAGGAAACCACGGCCTCGCTGGAGGAGGTGACGCGCAAGGTGCTGGAATCGGCCGACGCGGCCGAGCGCACCGAGAGGCTTGCGCTGCAGGCGGCCAGCGCCGCCGAGCAGGGCAGCGGCGCCGTGACGCGCGTCGTGGCCACCATGCAGCAGATCGCCGGCAGCGCCCATGAGATCGCCGAGATCACCGGAGTGATCGACACGATTGCCTTTCAGACCAACCTGCTGGCTCTGAATGCCGCCGTGGAGGCGGCGCGCGCGGGCCCGCAGGGCCGGGGCTTCGCCGTCGTGGCCGGCGAAGTGCGCCGCCTGGCGAACCGCTCGGCCGAGGCGGCGCGCCAGATAAAGGCCCTGGTGGTGCAGTCGGTGGAGCAGGTGAATGCCGGTGCCCACCTGGCGGGGGACGCCGGCCGCACCATGGAGCAAATGGTGGCAGCGATCGGGCACGCCGCGCAGGCGATGGTGCAGATCAAGGCAACGCACCATGCGCAGACGCAGGACATCGCCTCCATCCACGGCGCCATGGCGCACCTGGACGGCATGACGCAGCAGAACGCCGCGCTCGTCGAGCAATCGGCCGCGGCCGCCAACAGCCTGCTCGGCCAGGCGCACGAGCTGTCGGCGCTGGTGGGCCGGTTCCTGCTGCCGCAGCAGCCGACGCCGGTGCCCGCGCCGGTGCCGCGCGTTCCCGCAGGGCGGGCCTTGCTTGCCAGCGCGCACGCCTACAGCCCGGCGTAGCCCGTGTCCGCGACTCTGCACACCGACCTCACGCAGCGCGCGCCGGTGTGCTGGCGCTGTGCGCCCACCGGCACGCCGCACCGACCGGCCTTGGCCGTGCCCGCGCCCGTGGCGTCGGAAATCCCCGCCACCTCGGTCGCTCGCCTGCTCGGCGAAGGGACGCTGCGGGCGCATTACCAACCCATCGTGCGGCTCGACAATGCGGAGGTCGTGGCCCATGAAAGCCTGATCCGCCTGCCCGCCGGCCATGCGCTGCGCAACCCGGACGAGTTGTTTCATGCCGCCCGGGAGCAAGGGGCCCTGGTGTGCCTGGAGCAGGCCTGTCTGGACGAAGGCCTGCGCACATGGCGCAGCGTCGCGGGGCGGCTGCTGTTCCTGAACCTGAGCGCCTTTGCCGTCGTCGAGATGGTCGATCGTTTGAGCGCCGCCGGCGTGGCGCGGGCACTGGAGGCTGCGGGCGTGCCGCCTTCGGCGGTGGTAAAAGAGATCACCGAGCACGACGCCGCGGGCGACATCTCGCGCCTGGTACACGCGGCGACGCAGATCCGCGCCTGCGGCGTGCGCTTCGCCTTGGACGATTTTGGCGAAGGCCGTTCCAGCCTGCGGCTATGGGCCGAACTGCGACCGGACTACGTCAAGATCGACAAGTACTTCGTCGCCGGCATCGACGCCGACCCCGTCAAGCTGCAAATCGTTCGCGGCCTGATCCGGTTCGCGGAGATATCGGGCACCCACCTGGTGGCCGAAGGCATAGAAACCGAGGCCGAGCTGCGCGTGGTGCGCGACCTGGGCATCCCCCTCGGCCAGGGCTATGGACTGGGGCGGCCGCAAGCGGAACCGGCGGCGCAGGTTCTGCCCACGGCGCAGGCGGTGATTGCCAGCGGCGTCATCTCCGTGCTGCCGGGCCTCGCCCGGGCCGGCGGCGGCGACGTGACGCTCGCGCGCGTGACCACCTGGGTGGACCCGCAGCCACCCGCCATCACGGTGAACGAGCTGGCCGACGTGTTCCAGGCGCACGGCGCGCTCAAGGCCATTGCGCTGGTGGACCGTGGGCAACCCGTGGGCCTCGTCAACCGCCAGACCTTCAACGACAGCTATTCCCGGCCGTTCTTCAAGGAGCTGTACGGCCGGCTGCCGGCGAAGCGTTTCGCCAACACCAACCCGCTGGTGCTGCCCAAGCATGCGGGCGTCGAGGCCATGACGGAAGTGCTGATCTCGGCCGACCA
>CAZRFC010000355.1:0-4404 GCA_964598975.1 uncultured Mycobacterium sp.
GCGCACGGACGAAACTCCAACATGTAGTTAGCCAAAAATGAGACGGACCACTAGCTTCTGTCATCGGGGCAGCTCCTTGACCATCGCGACGGTGGTTCCCTGCGGGGCTGTCGTGAGCTCTACCGAGTTCACCAGAGCATTCATCAGGTGGATGCCGTGGCCGCGGTGTCCGGGGGACGCCGCGGCCTGCTTCCAGCGACCATTGTCCGATACAGATAGCAGAAGTGCGCCCGGTTCGAAGCAGGCTTCGAGAGTGATCTCGACCTGGCCGGGCGCATGGACCACGGAATGTTCGGTGGCGTTGGCGGTGGCTTCACCGGCGGCGAGCAAGACATCGGCGCAGGTTTCGGAATCGAGTCCCGCGGCGGTCAGCCATTCCCGCAGCCTTCCGCGGCTTATCGCGAGACTTCCCGGATCGGCCGGCAGGGTGATGCTGAGCGGTTCGGGAGGGTGCCGGTACAGCACCGCCGCGGAATCGCCGAGGTCCACGATGAGGCGGTCCGCGACTGCGTCGGGGTGCGTTCCGGCGCAGTCAGTGAGCAGGCCGACCGCTTCGCCCACCTGGCGGGAGCACAGCAGCACAGTCGATCCCGGTTCGAGCGGAGAGGTGACCAACCGACCGTCCGCGCGCTCCAGCGGAACCGGCGGCGCCCCCGGCGCCGCGATGGCCCCACCGGGGCGACCCCAACTGGTGTAACTGATTGCCTCCTGGTCGAACACCGCGCAGAGGGCGGAGGAATTCGACCCCGACATGCCGGCGAGGCTCTGCACCGGATCTGCCGTTCTGAGCAGCGCCGCGAGGGCATCGGAACGCAGGTCGTCGGCGGACTCGGAGGAATCGCAGCAGCCCAGCAGCACGCCGGTCCGGCCGGCGCTCAAAGCGACGACCTCGATCCAGTAGCCGACCAGATCGCGCGGTGTGTAGCGGGCGGAAAAACCCCACGGCGTCGGCACCGAACCAAAGGAGGGATCGCCGCTATCGGAGCGAAGCACCCCGTTCACCATTCGATCCCCTAGCGCGTCGATCCGCGGAGTTTATCAAGTGCGCGGTTTGCGCGAGCGTGGGAACCTCGAGAGGCTAGGCTCTCGGACATGATCCGCGAATTGGTGATCGCAACGGCCGTTGTCGGCGGCGTGCTGGCGACGGCACCGACGGCCGTCGCCGACGGAACCCAACCGTCCTATGCCGGGGATGTTCCCAACATGTCCTACGACGCCAAGCTCAGCGCGCCGTGCTACCGGTGGGATCGGTACATCTTCGGTCGCGGGCCCGGTGGTGCCGCCTACGCGTGTCACTTCATCGCGAATCTGTCCTACGTCGGGATGGATCGTCCGCCGCAGGGCACTGGTTTCTGGGTGATCTCCGACAAGTTGTACGGCGTCCAGGAGGTCGGTGCGCCGTGCCCCGGACCGCGTTCGGCGGCACAGTCGCCCGACGGTCTGCCTATGCGCTGCCTGGGTGATCGGGGCTGGCAGACCGGCATCCTGAAGGTTGGCGACTGGGGCAACGGCAGCTCGTTCGTCCCGGCTGGCTGACCTCAGAACGAGGCGGCCGCCTCATTGAGTTCGTTGAGCCGATTGGTGGCTTCCAAGTACTCCTGGACCCACCGCTCGATGACTGCGGCACTCTTCTCCACCTTGCTGAACTGGCCGACAACCTGACCGACCGGGTTGAACGCGACGTCGACGGTCTGGTCCGGGTACTTACTCGTGGCGGCCACCGCCATGCCGGAAACCATGTACTGCAAGGGCATTCCCAGCGGTTCGGGGTTGCCCGGGGTTTCCCACGCCTGGGTCCATTCGTTGCGCAGCATCCGGCACGGCTTCCCAGTGAAGGACCTACTGCGGACGGTGTCCCGGCTGGTGGCCTTGACGTAGGCGGCCTGTTGCACCGGCGTGTTCTCGGCTTCCTCGACCATGAGCCACTGTGAACCCGACCAGGTGCCTTGGCAGCCCATCGCCAGTGCAGCGGCGATCTGGTAGCCGCTGCCGATACCGCCGGCCGCGAGCACGGGACGCGGCGCCACCTCTTTGACGACTTGTGGCCACAGCACGATCGAGCCCACCTCGCCGCAGTGGCCGCCGCCTTCCCCGCCCTGGGCGATGATGATGTCGACGTCTGCCTCGGCGTGTTTGCGGGCCTGTGCGGGGGAGCCGCAGAGCGCCGCCACCTTTCGGCCCGCGGCATGGATGTGGGCGATCATGTCGGACGGCGGGGTGCCGAGTGCGTTGGCGATCAGCGTTACCTTGGGGTGGCGCAGAGCGACCTCGACCTGCGGGGTGGCCGTCGCCTCGGTCCAGCCGAGCAGTTGCAGCGCATTGGAGTCGGCATCGGCGGTCGGGACGCCGTGGTCGGCCAGCACCTTCTTGGCGAAGTCGAGATGCTGCTGGGGTACAAGTTTGCGCAACGCCTCGGCGAGTTCCTCGCCGGACATGTCGGCGTCCATGCCCTCGTACTTGTTCGGGATCACGATGTCGACGCCGTACGGATGATCGCCGATGCGCTCGTCGATCCAGTTCAGTTCGATCTCGAGTTGCTCCGGGGTGAAGCCGACGGCACCGAGGACGCCGAATCCACCGGCCTTGCTGACCGCGACCACAACGTCACGGCAGTGGGTGAAGGCGAAGATCGGGAACTCGATGCCTAGCGAGTCGCAGAGGGGGGTATGCATGTCGGGTCTCCTTGACTGCGCAGCGACTGGAACGTGTTCTAGTTTAGCGACCGGAACACCCTCACCGAAACACCCACAGTGCGACGAAAAACGCCATGCCGGCGGCACAGATGACGTGGTCAGCCAGTATCGCGCGGGCGAGTCGGGTTTGCTCGGCCGCGTTATCGGTACGTCGGCCCAGTCGGACCGCGTTCGGCACGGTCCGCAATAACGCCAGGGCAATCGGGCCTCCGGCGAGGAAGCCCGACAGCGCGAGCACCGAGGCTGGGGTGTCTCCGAATGCCGCTTCACCGGCCAGAGCGGCCAGTAGCAGCGCCATCACGACCGCAATGAGTTTGGCCATCGGCTGGGAATCGGTCGTTGCCCGGCGGTAGTAGGCGGTGATGGAATCCAGCGCCGCCGCGTCGAGGGCGGCGCCGCCGCGACGGGCCTGGCTGTCGAACATCAGGTCCATCCACAGCACTGCCAGAAGGAATCCGCCCGTCGCCGCCAGCACGCCAGCCATACCATCTCCGCTGCAATGGGGAGTACCGTTAATTTCATGCTCACCGTAGAGCGTCGTCGGCCGGGCGCGCAGTTGCTAGGAGCAGTGGCGGGACTCGTTCTTGCCGCTCTTGCCCCCGGTTCAGCAGCGGCCGCGCCGGCGGGTCCGGTCCCGGCGGCCCCCTGTTACAACGGCATCTCGCCGCTCAATCCGTACGTGGACAACTGCGCGATCCCATCCCGTCCACCGCACATTCTTGGTGCGGCGCCGGACCAGACGGCCATCCTCAACTGCAACGCCCTGGGCGGGAGGTGGCGGGCGGTTTGCTTGTCGCAGTACGTCAATGGCGGGAACTACGGGGGGTACCCCGGGATCTTCCTGGGACCTGGTTTCCCATAAGCATCGCCCCGCCGGCGGCTACGGCGCCCAGTGCCGCGAGCGGGATCGCCCATGACCGGCGGGCGGATAGCTCCGATTGGCACTGCGCCACGTAATCAATATGCGGGACAACCTCATTGAGGATCGGAACGCTGGCGACGCTGCGATTATTCGCGTCCTGCGCCGCGGATAGATCCGAGGACAGCCCAGTTCCACAGTTGATGCTGCCGCCGTTCCCGTCCGAGGCGGACACCGGCACCAACAACGCGATGAAACCGATCAGCAGCGCCGCCACACCCAATGCGAGAACTATTCGTCGAGGACTCATTTCCGCCTACTACCCCCGGCTCAGCGGGGTGAAACGCCGCTCAGCCTTCGGTGAAGACCCGCACTCCCGAGCGCAGCGGAAGGTCCAGCGTGGTGCGGATACCGGGTGCGGCGGCGATGACGGCGGGTATCGCGTTGACGATGCGGGCCGCCGCGCCGGCGATGGCGGCGTGATTGTGGTCGCCGTCCCGGCTGGTCGGGCAGATGTCGACCGCATAGGACGGTTCGCCGGTGATCTCCACCCGGTAGGAACCGCCGGGCTGGGCAGGCTGCGCCCAGTCCGGGCGCAGGTCGCCCCGAAGCCGGGTGACATGTTCGACGACGATCGCCGGCCGGCCGTCGGAGATACCGTTGATCTGGAATCGCACCGCGGCGACGGAGCCCTTGGGAACATGTCCGGCCGCGATATCGAAGGCCTCCGGAGCCGGTTCCCGCTCGTAGCTTTCGGTAATGCTGTCGACCTCGATGTTCAGACCTGCCGCAAGCTGGCGGATGGCGCAGCCCCACGCGATGCCGAGAACCCCGGGCTGGAAAAGGATCGGC
>CAZRFC010000355.1:4414-4652 GCA_964598975.1 uncultured Mycobacterium sp.
GCACCTCGTCAAGGGGCTTACCGAAGCCCATCACGTCGAACATGACGATGGCCCCGTCGTAGGTGGCGTAGTCGGCGATCTCCATGCACCGCACCTGTTCAATCCGCCGGCAGGTGCTGGCGAAGGCCAACGGGATCAGATCGGTGACGAACCCGGGATCGACCCCGTTGATGTAGATACTTGAATTACCAAGCCGGGCAGCGTCTTCCACTGGCTGGATAAACTTGTCGGGAATGAC
>CAZRFC010000356.1:0-4643 GCA_964598975.1 uncultured Mycobacterium sp.
TGCACTTGTGCAGCACCTTGATGCCGTTGTCGTGGAACATCGGCAGGTGCGGGGCGGGGTTGGACCCGGCCGTCTCGACGATCTTGATTCCAGCGTCGACGATCACCTGGCGGTATTCGTCGTACGGCGGCGGGGTGATCGCCGGGAGGATGGTCAGGTTCACCCCGAACGGCTTGTCGGTCATCTCCCGCGTGCGGTCGATCTCGCGGGCCAGGTCGGCCGGAGTGGGCTGGGTGAGCGCGGTCAGGAAGCCCAGCGCACCCGCATTGGCAACGGCTGCAACGAGTTCCGCGCGACCGACCCACTGCATACCGCCCTGGGCGATCGGGTGTTCCACACCGAAGGTCTCGGTGAACTTGGTTGTCAATGGCATAGTCGTTGTCCTTTTCGGCTAGTAATCAGCGAGGGGCCATGCGGATGGCGCCGTCGAGGCGGATGACCTCGCCGTTGAGCATGGGATTCTGCACGATGTGCACGGCCAGCGCGCCGTATTCGCTGGGGTTGCCCAGCCGCGAGGGGTGCGGCACCTGGGCGCCCAGCGAAGCCTTGGCGGGCTCCGGAAGGCCCGCGAGCAGTGGGGTGTCGAACAGGCCGGGGGCGATGGTCATCACCCGGATCTGCTTGTCGGCAAGGTCGCGGGCGATCGGCAGGGTCATTCCGACGACACCACCCTTGGAGGCCGAGTAGGCGGCCTGCCCGATCTGGCCGTCGAACGCGGCCACCGACGCGGTGTTGATGATGACGCCGCGTTCGCCCCCGATCGGCTCGGTCTTGACCATGCGCTCGGCGCCCACTCGCAGCACGTTGAATGTGCCGACCAGGTTGATCCTGACGATGCGCTCGAACTTGTTGAGCGGGTAGACCCCGGCCTTGCCCAGCACCCGGATGGCGTCGCCGGTGCCGGCACAGTTGACCACGATGCGCACCGGGCCCATGGATTCAGCCAGGTCGAAGGCCTTGGCGACGCCGTCCTCGTCGGTGACATCCGCCGCCGCGAACGCGACCCGATCGCCCAAGTCTTTGGCGACGTCCTCACCCTTGGAGGTGGGCAGGTCGAGGATGACGACCTTGGCGCCCTCGTCGAGTAGTGCCTTGGTGGTGGCCAGGCCGAGGCCGGAGGCCCCGCCGGTGACGACGGCTACCGCGTCTTTGATCTCCACTCGCACGATCCTTTCGGGGTCTACCTACTGGTTGGTTGGGGACTATACCGCTCCCCCGCTAAGCCCAATCCCGCAGAACCGCGTCGGTGTCCTCCCCCGGCGTCCGGGGCGCAGTGGGCTTATCCGGTTGGGTGCGGGAGAACCGCGGCGCCGGCATCGGGAAGATGGAGTCCCCCTCCTTGTAGAAGCTGCCGCGCTCGACGTTGTGCGGTTCGGTCTCGATCTCGGCGAAGGACAGGATGGGGGTGACGCAGGCGTCGCTGCCGCGGAACACCTCGGCCCAGTGGTCCCGGTCGTGTTTGAGGAAGGTCTCGGTGAGGATCGCCTTCAACTCCGGGAAACGGGCGGCGTCCATCTGGTGGGGCAGGGACGCGGGATCGAGTTCGAGTTTCGCGATGAGTTCGGCGTAGAACTGCGGCTCGATGGAGCCCACCGCGACATGGCGGCCATCGGCGCATTCGTAGACGTCGTACCAGGGGGCGCCGGTGTCGAGCATGTTGGTGCCGCGCACGTCGTTCCACATGCCGGTGTGCCGGAAGGCGAACATCATCTGTGCCAGCACCGCCGATCCGTCGACCATGGCCGCGTCGATCACCTGGCCCTTACCTGAATGGCTGCGCTCGTAGAGCGCCGAGAGGATGCCGACGAGGAGGAACATCGAACCGCCGCCGAAGTCGCCGACCAGGTTCAGCGGCGGGACCGGCGCCTCATTGACCCGTCCGATGGCGTGCAGCACACCGTTGAGCGAGATGTAGTTCATGTCGTGGCCGGACTGCTGGCTGCGGGGACCCGTCTGACCCCAGCCGGTCATCCGGGCGTAGATCAGTCCCTCGTTGACTGCTGCGCAGTCTTCCGGGCCCAGCCCGAGCCGTTCGGTGACGCCGGGGCGGAAGCCCTCGATGAGGACGTCGGCTTTGGCGATGAGTTTGAGGACGAGGTCGCGGTCCTCCGGGCTCTTGAGATCCGCGGTGACCGATCGGCGGCTCCGCAGCAGGAAGTCGTTGCTCGGGGCGGCGCCCAGCCCCCCGGCCTTGGGTCGCTCCACGCGGACCACGTCGGCGCCGAGATCGCCGAGGATCATCGCGGCGTGCGGGCCCGGGCCGATGCCGGCCAGTTCGACGACGCGCAAACCCTTGAGTGGTCCAGCCATTGCTACCGCCCTTCATCAGCTCAGGTCGCTTCTTTGTACCGTGTTGATCCATGGGCACCTACACCGGCATCGACGACCTGTCCGTTTCGCTGGACGGCAACGTCCTGTCGGTGACGTTCAACCGGCCCGACAGTCTCAACTCGCTGACCGCCGCAATGGTGGAGACGTTGTGCGACGTGCTCGAGCGCGCGGGCACCGACCCGACCGTGAAGGTCGTGCGCCTCGGCGGCGCCGGTCGCGGGTTCTGCGCCGGCGCGGGTATCAGCGCCGAGGATCAGGCGGCGGCCCGCAGCGCCGGGGCCGGAATCGATCCGTTGCTGGAGGCGATCAACCGGGCGGTGCCCTTGATCACCGGACTGCCCAAGCCGGTGGTCGCCGTCGTGCACGGACCAGCGGCTGGTGTCGGGGTGTCACTCGCACTTGCTTGCGACATCGTATTGGCCTCGGAGACAGCGTTTTTCCTGCTCGCGTTCACCAAAATCGGGCTGATGCCCGACGGTGGGGCCTCGGCGCTGGTGGCCGCCTCGGTGGGGCGGGCCCGGGCGATGAAGATGGCACTTCTGGCCGAGCGACTTCCGGCAAACGAGGCGTTCGAATACGGGCTGGTGTCCTCGGTGCATCCTGCCGACGGCCTGGAGGCCGAAGCCGCGGCGGTGATCCACAAGCTGACGTCGGGTCCGGCGATCGCGCTGCGAAAGACCAAGCAGGCGATCAACGCCGCGACGCTGACCGAACTCGACGGAGCGCTCGTCCGGGAGACCGAGGGTCAGGCGGTTCTGATCAAGTCACCCGATTTCAAAGAGGGAACGAAGGCGTTTCAGGAGCGGCGCACGCCGTCCTTCACCGACGACTGATTCCCGTTCACACCGGCCGGAACGGGCTGTACAACGAGACCTGGGTGCGACGGTTCACCGGGATGAATCTCGACGGGAAATTCATGTCTCCCCATGGCGTAACCAGGGTCAGCGAGGTCAGGTTTCCCGACGGCGAGGGCACCGTCGAGTGAACTGAGCCGAATCGGCCTCCGCCGGATCTGACGAAGTTGAAGATCGAACCGGCCGGCGGGGCGCCGTCGCCCGCTGCAACGTGGGTGATCAGCAGGGCGGTGCTGCGGATACCGAACGCATCCCACTGCTCAAAGACGTCGGCATCGATGGTTCCCAGCCTGGCTCCTGCCGGATCGTAGACGTCGAACTGCTGGTAGCCCTGGATCTGGACCTCCCTGGGCGGAAGTCCGTTGACGCCGCTGGGCAGGAATTCGGAAACGGGAACGAATTGCCAGCGCCCCGCAGCGAGCCGGGTGGCGAATGGAGGTGCGGTGGCGTCGATCAGGGTGAGGGCACTGTCGGTGACCTTGCCCTTGTTCACTCGGATCACCGAGACCTCGGTGGCACCCGGGGTCGGCAGCGCCGAATAGAGCAGGAAGTGGTCGTCGGTTCCGAGATAGATGACGTTGTAGACCGAGCCGACCGGCGGCACCTGCCCGGGGCCGGTGCCGACGTTGGCTCCGTCATTGGCCGTCACCATGACCGCTTGGGTGTAGAAGAAAAGGTCGGCCGTGGTGGTGAAGATTCCCGTGAAACCACCGACCGGTCGTCCGCTCGCGTCATTGACACTGAAGTCCTGATGACCCTGAACGGTCATGAACCCCGGCATGACTCCGCTTGTGGCGGTGAAGGTTTCGCCATCAGGATCACTAGGCGCGATGCTGTAGCCATTACCGAGTTGCATGGGCCTGTTGTCCACCGTCCGGTCGGCAATCCCTTTGGCGTTGTCGAACGGAAAGCGCAGCGGGATGTCACCAAAGGGGGTGGTGATCTTCAGCGAGACCACATTGCCCGACGGCGTGGGCAGGGCGGAGTGAAACATTCCGATCGGGCCGAACTGCAGATTGCTGATCAACGAACCGGCCGGGGGGACCGGCCCAGCGGCGGTACCGCCGTCCGGCGCGGCGCTCGACATGACCAGCAGTTGGGTGTAGCCGATCCCGTTACCTCTACTCACCAAGGCGTCGAAGGTCCCCACCTGATCGCCCGTCTTCGGGTCGACGACGCCGAACTCCTGCCTGCCCTGAATGAGCCCCGGCGCACCCGGCATGTATGCCCAGCGCCCGTAAAACGAGGTGACCTCTTCGACGGAGGTGGGGACGATGTCAAAACCGTTGAGGCGCAGGGTCGGAGTCGCCGTGAAAGGACCCGGGGGCGCGGCGCTGAGCGCGGAAACCGCCATCAGCATCGCGAATTGAACAACGTTGGTGAGAGCCAGCCCTGCGACAGTGGCCGTGGTCAGAGGGCTCGTCCCGGACAGCACCTCACGGGATCGAGTGGCCACCT
>CAZRFC010000357.1:0-4624 GCA_964598975.1 uncultured Mycobacterium sp.
AAGAAGATCGTCAACCACACCAACCAGAAGGTGCCGTTCATGCTCCTCGCCGGGGACCGCGACGTGGAAGCCGGCGCGGTGTCCTTCCGGTTCGGCGACCGCACCCAGATCAACGGAGTGCCGCGCGAGCAGGCGGTGGCGACCATCAGAGCGTGGATTGAGGGGCGCCAAAACGCGGTTCCGACAGCGGAATTGGTGAAGGTGTGACCGAGGAACTGATCGACACCGGCACCGGCGACCCGGACCGCCTGCAGCGGTTGTGGACCCCGCACCGGATGAGCTACATCGTCGAGTCGCCCAATCTCGGTGGCTCATCGGCGGGGTCCGCCGGGTCATCGCAGCCCTTCACCGACATTCCCAACATGGCCGACGAGGACGGCCTTGTGGTCGCCCGCGGCGATCTTGTCTACGCGGTCCTCAACCTCTACCCGTACAACCCGGGTCACCTGATGGTGGTTCCCTACCGGCAGGTCTCGGAGTTGGAGGATCTCACCGACGCGGAGTCCGCGGAGTTGATGTTCTTCACCCAGAAGGCGATCCGGGTGATGAAGGCGGTGTCGCGCCCGGACGCCTTCAACGTCGGACTGAACCTGGGTCGTTCGGCCGGTGGTTCGCTGGCTGATCATCTGCACATGCATGTGGTGCCGCGGTGGTCCGGGGATGCCAACTTCATCACCGTTGTCGGTCAGACCAAGGTGATCCCGCAGTTGTTGCGCGACACCCGCGCACTGCTCGCTGCAGAGTGGGCCGCCCAGCCGTGAGTGACTTCTACCTGATGACCCGGGCGGCCTACACCAAGCTGAGCGTGCCGATCGCCAAAGCCGCGCTGCGGGTTGGGCTGACCCCGGACACGGTGACGATCATCGGCACCGCCGGATCGGTGCTGGCGGCACTGACCCTGTTCCCGGCCGGACACCTGTTCGCCGGTTGGCTGGTGATCTGGTTCTTCGTCCTCGCCGACATGCTTGACGGCGCGATGGCCCGAGAGCGCGGCGGCGGTACCCGGTTCGGCGCGGTGCTGGATGCCACCTGTGACCGGATTAGCGACGGCGCGGTCTTCTGCGGGCTGCTCTGGTGGGCGGCCTTCGGACTTCGCAGTTCGTCGCTGGTTGTGGCGATCCTGATCTGCCTGGTGACCTCACAGGTCATCTCCTACATCAAAGCCCGCGCAGAGGCCAGCGGGCTGGACGGCGGCGGCGGCCTGATCGAACGGCCCGAGCGGTTGGTGATCGCCCTCGGCGGCGCCGGGCTGTCGGACATCCCGTTCTTCCCGATCCCGGTGATCCTGCATGTGGCGCTGTGGGTGTTGGCGGTGGCCAGCTTGGTTACCGTCGGCCAGCGTGTGCACAGTGTGCGCAGTTCGCCCGGAGCCATGGACAAGCTCCCCATCCCGCCGAAGAGCACCGAGCAGTGAGCAGCCTGGTGCCCTCGGGGGAGAACCTCACCGACTGGGGGTACGCCGCCGGCTGGCGTGTGGTGCGCGCAATGCCGGAATCGTTGGCGCGCAGCATCGCCGGTGCCGGAGCGCGCTACGCCGCGCGCGGCGGCGGGCCGGAGCAGTTGCGCAAGAACCTGGCCCGGGTGATCGGAACCACCCCGGGCGAGGTGCCCGATTCGCTGATTCGCGCATCACTGGCCTCCTACGCCCGGTACTGGCGCGAGGCTTTCCGGTTGCCGTCGATGGATTTGCCGGCCGTGGCCGACCGACTCGACAGGGTCTTCATCGGCGCCGAGCATTTCGTCGCGGCGCACGCCGCCGGCCGGGGCGCGGTGATGGCCCTCCCGCACAGCGGTAACTGGGATATGGCCGGGGTGTGGCTGGCTCAGAACTACGGAAAGTTCGCCACGGTGGCCGAGCGACTCAAGCCCGAGTCCCTTTACGACCGCTTCATCGAGTTCCGGGAAAGCCTCGGGTTCGAGGTGCTGCCACTGACCGGTGGTGACCGGCCGCCTTCGGAGGTCCTCGCAGAACGGTTGCGGGAGAACACATTCGTCTGCCTGATGGCTGACCGCGACCTGACCCGCTCAGGAGTCCCGGTGGAGTTCTTCGGCGAGCCCACCCGGATGCCCGCCGGTCCCGCGAAACTGGCGCTCGAAACCGGGGCGCCCCTGCATCCGGCGCACGTCCACTACGACGGCGAGGACTGCGTCGTCCGGATCGACGACGCCATCGACACCAGTTCCGGGGACGTACGCGTGATCATCCAGGCACTGGCCGATCGGTTCGCGACCAACATCGCCCAACATCCCCAAGACTGGCACATGTTGCAGCCGCTGTGGCTGGCCGACCTCAGCGAGAAGCGGCGCGCCTACCTCGAGGAAGCCTGATGCGCATCGGCATGGTGTGCCCGTACTCCTTCGATGTCCACGGCGGGGTGCAGGCGCACGTGCTGGATCTGGCGGAGATTCTGCGCGCCAGGGGCCACGAAGTGAGCGTGCTCGCGCCGTCCTCCCCGCATGTGAAGCTGCCCGACTACGTCGTCTCCGGCGGGAAGGCCGTGCCGATTCCCTACAACGGATCGGTGGCCCGGCTGCGGTTCGGGCCGGCCACCCATCGGATGGTCAAGAAATGGATCGCCGGCGGCGACTTCGACGTGCTGCACCTGCACGAGCCCAACGCCCCCAGCCTCTCGGTTCTGGCCCTGATGGTGGCGGAGGGTCCAATCGTCGCGACATTCCACACCTCGACCACGAAGTCGTTGGCGCTCAGCTTCTTTCAGGGGATCCTGCGGCCGTGGAACGAGAAGATCGTCGGCCGCATCGCGGTCTCCGACCTGGCCCGCCGCTGGCAGATGGAGGCGCTGGGCTCCGACGCCGTCGAAATCCCGAACGGGGTGGACGTCGGCTCGTTCTCCTCGGCTCCGCCACTGCCCGGATACCCCCGGGCCGGCAAGACGGTGCTGTTCCTCGGCCGGTTCGACGAGCCGCGCAAGGGCATGGCGGTGCTGCTGGGCGCCTTGCCCGCCCTGGTACAGCGCTTCCCCGACGTCGAAATCCTCATCGTTGGCCGCGGCGACGAGGACGACCTGCGTCAGGAGGCCGGTGAGCTAGCCGATCACCTGCGCTTCCTCGGGCAGGTTTCCGATGCGGAGAAGGCGTCGGCGCTGCGCAGCGCCGACGTCTACTGCGCACCCAACACCGGGGGCGAGAGCTTCGGCATCGTGCTGGTCGAGGCGATGGCTGCCGGCACCGCTGTGGTGGCCAGCAATCTCGACGCCTTTCGCCGGGTGCTGGCCGACGGCGAGGCGGGCTGCCTGGTGCCGGTGGAGGACTCCGAAGCCCTGGCCGAAGCGCTGATCCTCGTCCTCGGCGACGACAAAGTGCGGGCCCGCTACGTCACGGCGGCCACCGCGGCGGTGCAACGCTACGACTGGTCGGTGGTGGCCGACGAGATCATGCGGGTCTACGAGACAGTGGCCAGTTCCGGGATGAAGGTTTCCGTCGCGGGCTCAGACCGGGCGGCCAGGAGTGCCCCCTAGTGGCGCCTGGGCTGTACTGGTCGTTGACCGCGGTACTGGTCGCAGTCCTGGTCTTCACCCTGGTGTGGGCATATCAGACCGCCAACCGCCTGGATCGTCTGCACGTGCGCTACGACCTGTCCTGGCAGGCCCTCGATGCGGCGCTGGCCCGGCGTTCGGTGGTGGCGCGCGCCATCGCCGCCGATATCGGCGACGCGCACCTGGCCGCCATGGCCGATGCCGCCGAACGGGCGCCGCGGCCGGGGCGGGAGGTCTGCGAGAACGAGTTATCCAGCGCGCTGAGCCACGTCGATCTCGACGAGGTGCGCCGGCCGTTGGTGGCTGAACTCTCCGAGGCGGAGTCCCGGGTTCTGCTGGCTCGGCGGTTCCACAACGACGCCGTCCGCGACACCCTGGCACTTCGCGACAAACGCCAGGTCCGCTGGTTACGGCTGGGCGGCCACGCCCCGCTGCCGACGTATTTCGAGATCGCCGAACCCGCTCAACGATGATCAAGGGATGAAGCGCACCTCGGCCCGGGTGATTCTGCTCGACGACGACGGTGCGGTCCTTCTGCTGTGCGGGTCCGATCCGGCGATCACCGACGGCACCGCGCCGCGCTGGTGGTTCACCGTCGGCGGCCGCGCCCGGCCCGGCGAACCGCTGACCCGGACCGCCGTCCGGGAACTGGCCGAGGAAACCGGCCTGCGCGCCGGCGCTGAACGGATCATCGGCCCGGTCTGGCGGCGCGAGTCGCAGTTCAGCTTCAACGGAGCCTTCCTGGACAGCGAAGAGTTCTACTTCGTACACCGGACCCGCCGCTTCGAGCCATCGCCAGCCGGACGCACTGCTCTGGAACGCCGCTACATCCATGGCCACCGGTGGTGCGACGCCGCTGCCATCGGCGAACTGGTGGCCATGGGCCAGCAGGTCTACCCCGCACAACTGGGCGAACTGCTGGACGAGGCACACTCGTTGGCGACCACCCTGAAGCACCCGGGTGACCCACGTCTCATCGGCTGACTGCCGGAATCGTCGGTCCCAGCACTGCCTCTAGACTGGACCGGCACCAATTGAAGGAGCCCACAGTGGAAAACGCAGCTGCACAGACCGGTACCGCTCGGGTTAAGCGGGGGATGGCCGAGATGCTCAAGGGCGGGGTCATC
>CAZRFC010000358.1:0-4605 GCA_964598975.1 uncultured Mycobacterium sp.
GGCATCTGCGAGGTCTGCGAGGTGGCGGTGTCCTTGGCCGAGTCCGACCCGCCGAAGATGGCGAAAGCGATGCCGACGACCAGAGCGATTGCCAGCAACGCGATGCCGAGGGCCAAGCCTCGACGCCGCCAGTAGACCTGGCGGGGAAGCGGTCCATGCGGTTCGAGATCCAGCACGATCCCACCGTAAGCCGAGGTCACCACAAGGCGTCCGACCCCGCGCGGCGTGTCGCCTTGTTCAGCGGGGCCGGTTCGCTTATTCAGCCCCAGCCAGGCCGATGTCGCCCAGGTGCTCGCGCAGGACGATCCGACCGTCGGCCAACTGGTAGGTGACCCCGACGATGGCCAGTTCGCCGTTCTTGATCCGCTCGGCGATTGCCATCGACCGGGCCAGCAATTGGGTGCCGGTCTCGATAACGTGCCGGGTTTCGAACTCGTCCACCCGGATCAGTCCGTCCCGGCGACCCAACATGATTGACGGGGCGACCCTTTCGATGACATCGCGGACGAACCCGCCGGGCACCCGTCCACCGTCGAGGGCTTCGAGGGTGGCCTTCACCGCGCCGCAAGTGTCGTGACCGAGGACGACGATGAGTGGCACGTTGAGAACCGTGACGGCATATTCGATGGATCCCAGCACCGCCGAGTCGATGACGTGGCCCGCGGTTCGGACCACGAACATATCGCCGAGACCCTGGTCGAAGATGATCTCGGCGGCGACTCGGCTGTCTGCACATCCGAACACCACCGCGTTGGGACGTTGGGTGTCGGCAAGCCCGGCCCGATGCTCGATGCTCTGGCTCGGATGCTCGGGGCACCCCGCCACGAACCGCTCGTTACCCTCCTTGAGTGCGATCCATGCTTGCGCTGGGCTGGTTTTCGGCATGGCCCGTATTCTGCACTGCCGCAGTGGGGTATCGGTGAGTATCCCGGCCGACGACGTGGTGCGCTGGTACCAACGGTCTCGGCGCGACCTTGCCTGGCGAGCGCCCGGAGTGACCGCCTGGCAGATCCTGGTCAGCGAATTCATGCTGCAGCAGACACCCGTGGCACGGGTGGAACCGATCTGGGTGGAGTGGGTAGCCCGTTGGCCGACCCCGTCGGCGACCGCCGAGGCCGGCGCCGGCGCGGTGCTGCGAGCATGGGGCAAGTTGGGCTATCCGCGCCGGGCAAAGCGGTTGCACGAGTGCGCCGAGGTGATCGCCGCGGAGTACAGCGATGTGGTGCCCGAGGACGTCGAAACGCTCCTGACCTTGCCTGGTGTCGGCGCCTACACCGCGCGGGCGGTGGCCTGCTTCGCCTACGGCAAGCGGGTTCCGGTAGTGGACACCAATGTGCGCAGGGTGGTCGCCCGCGCGGTCCACGGCCTGGCTGACGCCGGTTCCGCTTCGACGGTTCGCGATCATGCCGACGTTGCCGCACTGCTTCCCGAAGGCCCTGCCGCACAGACATTCTCGGCGGGTCTGATGGAACTCGGCGCGACGGTCTGTACCGCCCGCTCACCCAGATGCGGCAGCTGCCCGCTGACCGTGTGCGCCTGGCGCGAGGCCGGCCACCCGCCCGGAGACGGACCGGCCCGTCCGGCGCAGCGCTACGCCGGCACCGACCGGCAGGTCAGGGGCAAACTCCTCGACGTACTGCGGGGCAGCGGCGAACCGGTCGAACGTGCCCGGTTGGACGTGGTGTGGTTGACCGATACCGCACAGCGCGATCGCGCCCTGGATTCGCTTCTGGTCGACGGTCTGGTCGAGCAGACCGCCGACGGCCGGTTCGCGTTGGCCGGCGAAGGGGACTGACGTGCGACGAGACTGAAACGTTGGCGGAACATGAGGGGCAGATTCATACGGTCAATCCCCGCCCAGGTTTCAGCCTCGCTACGGTAACGCCGCCAGGAAATCCTCAACGGCGGCCCGGTAGGCCTGGGGAGCGTCGTCGTGCACGAGATGCCCGGCGGCCGCGACCTTGACATAGGTGGCTCGGGGACCGGCCAGTTCAGCCATCTGCAACATCTGGCCGGGCGGTGCAACCGAGTCGCCGGCCTCGATCAGAAGCACGGGCGCCCGAACGGTCCGCCACTGCGTCCAATAATCACGGGTCCCCCATTCCGCTGCGATCGCAATCCATCGCTCCGGCAGGCCGTGCAGCCGCCATCCGGTCGGCGTGCGATCGAAGGCCTCCAGGAAATACCGACCGGCGATCGGGCCGAATTCGGCAAAAACCGCTTCAGCGGAGTCGAATTCGGCCGGAAGGGCGTGCAGCCAGGGTTCCCACGCTCCCACGGTGCGACCCACGAAGTCGGGAGCCATGTCTTCCACGACCAATGCTTGGACCAGTTCCGGCCGCGCAGCGGCCAGACACCACGAATGCAGAGCGCCCATCGAGTGCCCGACCAGAACCGCAGGCCCACCGACCGACTCCACAGCGGCAGCAAGTTCGGCGACGAACCGCTCCGTGTTGATCGGTCCGATGTCGTCGGCGGTGTGATCGACCTTGCGGCCGCGGTGCCATGGGGCGTCATAGGTGTACACCGATCCGTGGTCGGCCAGCCACTCCCACTGCCGCGACCAAGTGCTGCCCCGCCCCATCAGCCCATGCACCAACACCATCGGGCGCCCGGCGCCGCCGCGGTAGGTCAGTGAACGCACCGTCTCATCTTGCCGCCTTCGCCCTGCCGGTAATCTGACCCCATGGCCGTGGTCAAGATCAACGCAATCGAGGTGCCTGCCGGTGCCGGTCCCGAACTGGAGAAACGGTTCGCCCACCGCGCCCATGCGGTCGACAACCAGCCCGGTTTCCTCGGGTTCCAGTTGTTGCGTCCGGTGAAGGGCGAGGACCGCTACTTTGTGGTCACCCAATGGGAGTCCGAGGAGGCCTTCCAGGCCTGGGCGTCCGGACCGGCGATCGCCGCCCATGCCGGCGAGCGGGCCAACCCGGTATCGACCGGTGCATCACTCCTGGAGTTCGAGGTTGTGATGGACGTTGCCAGGTCCGACGCCAAGTAGGTCGCCCAGTAGGTCGCCGTTGAGAGCGGCGCTCGCCACCGTCCTCGTGTCCGCCACGTGCGTGGCCACCGGGTGCGCCACTCCCCCGGCGCCGGTCGCCAATGCTGGGGTTCGGATCGAGAAGAACACCCCCCAGGGCGTACGGGCTCAGCAGGTGATGGACATGCTGAACTCCGACTGGCCGATCGGAACCCACAGCGTCAAGACGCTGGCCGCTCCGGACATGGTGGATTCCATCACCGCAAGCCTCGACTCGATGTGGTGGGACCGTCCCTACACCCTGACCGGTGTCGACATCGGGGCAGGCTCCGCGCGACTTCACCTGATCAGCTCGTTCGGCGCGCAGCAGGACGTCGAGTTGCGCACCAACGATCAGACCATGGTCACCCGCTTCGTGATGGACACCCGCAAGCCGGTGATCAACTCCTGGCAGGACGTCAACACCGCCCTGGACCGGACCGGGGCCCGGTACTCCTGGCAGGCGTCGAAGGTGGACGACGGCGTGTGCACGAAAGTGGCCGGAGCCAACACCTCCGAATCACTACCGCTGGCCTCGATTTTCAAGACCTACGTGCTCGTTGCGGTCGAGGATGCGGTGCGGGCCGGCACGCTGCGCTGGGACGATCTGCTGACCATCACGGCCGAGGCGAAGAAGCTTGGTTCGTCAGGCTTCGACAAAGCCAAGCCCGGAACCCAGATCACCGTCCGTCAAGCCGCCGGCAAGATGATCGCGACGAGCGACAACATGGCTACTGACCTGCTGATCGATCGCCTCGGCACCCGAGCCGTCGAGCAGGCGTTGGTCAACGCCGGGCATCACGACCCGGCCAGCATGACCCCCTTTCCCACGATGCGGGAGATCTTCGCGGTCGGGTGGGGCAACCCGGACGTGCGCGAACAGTGGAAGTCCGCGGGACCCGCCGACCGGGCAATCCTCCTTCAGCAGGCCAACGACCGCCCTTACGAACCTGATCCGGAGCGCACGCACTCCCCCGGATCGGCCTACGGCGCGGAGTGGTACGGCAGCGCAGAAGACATCTGCCGGGTGCATGCACGCTTGCAGCACAACGCCGTCGGCCCGGCGGCACCGGTGCGCGACATCATGTCGGAGGTGGCCGGGATCGATCTGGACCGCACCGAATGGCCCTATATCGGCGCCAAGGCGGGCAACCTGCCGGGTGACCTGACCTTCAGTTGGTACGCGGTGGACCACACCGGGCAGGCCTGGGTGGTGAGTTTCCAGCTCAATTGGCCGCGCTATCACAGCCCCAACGCGGGCGGTTGGGTGATGACGATCATCAAGCAGGTCTTCGGCATGTTGCCGCGCTACCGCTGAATAGCCGCCGCAAACCCGCTCACTGTGCCGCCCGATACGCGGACCCCGGCGAGTTGCGGATGAAACCGCACACTCGCCGGGGCCGCTGACGTACTCCCTGCTGCTACTCCGCGGTGGTAATCACTGCGGCCGTGGCATCGGCCAGGTCCGACTCGATGACTGTTCGCTTCGGCCCACCGTGGAAGGTGAACTTGGCATCCTCGCCCAAGCCTTCACCGTCCCAGTTGTCGACGTCGACGGTGACCAGTTGGCCGGGGCCGACCTCCTC
>CAZRFC010000359.1:0-2393 GCA_964598975.1 uncultured Mycobacterium sp.
CGCCGGGTGTATGCCGGTGATGATCGGCTGGTCTGCGGTGACCGGCACGATCGGCTGGCAGGCGCTGGCGATGTTCGCCATCATTTTCTTCTGGACGCCGCCGCACACCTGGGCGCTGGCGATGAAATACAAAGAGGACTACGCCGCCGCGGGGGTTCCGATGTTGCCGGTGGTGGCCACCGAACGTCAGGTCACCCGCCAGATCATCGTCTACACCTGGCTGACCGTCGCGGCCACCGTGGCACTCATTCCGGCTGCGGGTTGGCTGTACGCCTCGGTCGCGGTGATCGCAGGAGCCTGGTTCCTCACCTTGGCGCACCGTTTGCACGCGGGTGTGCTGCGCGGGGAGGCAGTCAAGCCGTTGCGGCTGTTCCTGCATTCCAACAACTATCTGGCCGCCATCTTCTGCGCGCTCGCGGTCGACTCGGTCATCCCGCTGCCCTTGCTGTTCGGCTAGAAAACCTTGGTGACGCCGTAATACGCGACGATGTCCTCGGTATTGGCGGTGGAACTCGTCAGGATCGCGTAGGAGCGTAGCGACGACGAGCCGACGCACCCGTCCACGTTGATGTGAACGTCCTTGACGATCACCCGCGACTGGATTCCGGTGAACTCCTTCTGCATGACAACCGCATTGATGAGCGATCCCGGCCGCAGCCGGACGTCGATCGCGCCGGAGATGGGGAAGGCCACCGACGCGCTGTTGACGTTCCCCCCGAGCGTGCCGCCAATCCGGACCTGGTTCATCTCGATGCCGCAGCCGATCTGATAGCCGACCTCGAGGGTCCCGCCGCCCACCGAACCGGTGGTGCTCCCGGTGAAGGTCGCACCGACCAGCCAGTCACGCGAGCTCAACGCGGTGGTCAGTGGGGCGACAGGCAGCTGTGTCTCGTTCTCGGCGGCGACGGTGAGCGTGCGGCCGTCCTCGGTTTGGGCGATGCCCGGCGGGGCGGAGGCGACGGCGCCGGTGTCCGGGGGCGGCCCCGGTTCCGCGGCGGGATCCGCAGGCGCGGCTGCCACCGGTGAGACGGGTGTGTCCGCGGGCTCGGCCGTCGTCGGCGGCGCGGTACCCAGCGCCACCAGCGCTAGGCAGCCCGCGGCCGCGATCACCCGCCGCTCCACTACACGGCCCTGGTCACGCCGAGGTAGGTCACCACGTCGGCGTTGTCGTCGGTCAAGCTGCTGAACGTTGCGAACGATCGGATGAACGACTGCCCCGAACACCCGTCGATCCATACCCGCATCGCGGTGATGGACACCCGCGCCCAATCGCCCTCGAACTCTTTCCGGGTCACCGAGAAAGTGTTGACCCGCCCCGGTTCCAGAACAACCCGGAGCTGTTGGGAGGCGTTCGCGCTCAGGAAGACCGGAAACAGCTCACCGTCGACGAAGGGAATCCCGCTGCCAGGTGTGACACCGGCGCTGGAGATCGAGTGCAGATCCGACTGGCGGATTCCACAGCCGATCTGATAGCCGGCCTCGAGGATCCCGCCGTCTACCGCGGAATGCCCCGGTCCGGTGACTGTCCCCGAGAACACCCCGCCGACCACGTACTCGCGCGACCAAGGGGTGTTCGTCAGGGCGGTCACCGGGACGAGCGTTTCCTTCGACGCCGACACCGTCAGGACCAGGCCCTCCGGGGTGGTCAGGGTTCCGGGGTTTCCGGACGGCATCGCCCCAGCGGGTCCCGGCGGCGGCTCAGTCCCATCGGCAGCAGGTACCACGGTCGGGTCGGCCGGCGGGTCGGCATAGCCGACGGGTGCGATGGCCGTCACGGTCGCCAGACAGGTACCGGCCACGAGTGCCAGTCGACGTAACCCCCGGGAGCCCACGGAAACGGACCCTAGCAGCCTACGGACGGAGGCATGCCGGCTCAGGGCAGCAGGACCACGGATCCGGTGGTCCGCCGGCCCTGGAGGTCCTCGTGGGCCCGAGATGCCTCGGCCAGGGGGTAATGCCCACCGACTGTGATTGCCACTGAACCGTCGGCGATAGCGTCCATCAATTCACCTGCCCGCCAGGCGAATTCATCCGGCGTGCGGATGAAGTGCGCCAGATTAGGGCGGGTGAGGTACACCGAACCCGCTGCGTTGAGCCGTTGCGGGTCAACCGGGGGCACTGCGCCACTGGAGGCGCCGAACAGAGCCAGGGTACCCCTGATGGCCAGGCTGGCAAGGCTGGCGTCGAAGGTGGACTTGCCGACCCCGTCGTACACGGCCGCCACCCCGCGGCCGTCGGTGAAGGAACGCACCCGTTCGGCGAACTCGGCGGCGTCCTCGGGGTAGTCGAGAACCTCCGCGGCGCCGGCCTGGCGCGACAGTTCGGCTTTCTCCGGGGTGGAGGCGGTGGTGATCACCCGCGCGCCCAGGCTGGTGGCCCACTGGGTCAGGATC
>CAZRFC010000359.1:2403-4281 GCA_964598975.1 uncultured Mycobacterium sp.
GAACCAGCAGCCAGTCCCGGGGCTGAATCTGGTACACGGACTTGATCAGATAGTGCGCCGTCATGCCCTTCAGCAGCGCGGAGGCAATTGCATCCGACTGCACACCGTCGGGCACGTAAGCAACGAAATCGGCTGGTGCCGTGGCATATTCGGCGTAAGCGCCCGCCGCGTTCGCAGTGACCACCCGGTCGCCCACATTGATCGCCGCGACATCGGCGCCGACGGCGGCAACAGTGCCGCAGACCTCCTGGCCGACCACGAAAGGCAGCTCTCGAGGGTATTGCCCGGATCGGAAATAGGTGTCGATGTAGTTGACGCCGATCGCATCGGCCTGGATGAGGACCTCGCCGGTGCCGGGGGAGGGCATCGGCTTCTCCACGTAGCTCAGAACCTCCGGGCCGCCCGTCTTGGCGACTTCGACCGCATGCATGGTCACTATCATCCCGTATTCATGAAGCTGGCCCGCCCGAATCTCTTCCATCCGCGCATCGTGTTGGCGTCCTGCCCGCAACTGGTCGACGGCGATGGCGACGACGAGGGCCTGGTGGCCGCACTGCGCAAGAGAGGCCTGCACGCCCGCTGGCTGTCGTGGGACGACCCGGAGGCCGAGAGGGCCGATCTGGTGATCCTGCGGGCCGCGTGGGACTACGCCGAGCGGCGGGAGGAGTTCCTGGCCTGGACGGGTCGGGTGCGCAATCTGCTCAATGCTCCGGCGGTGGTGGCGTGGAACAGCGACAAGCACTATCTGAGTGACCTGGCGGCATCCGGAATACCCACGGTGCCGTCCTGGTTCCTCGAGCCGGGCGATCCGGTCGTACTGCCCGGTGGCGAACTGGTCGTCAAACCAGCCATCGGGGCGGGCTCGATCGACACCTTCCGGTTCGTCGACGCCCATGCGGCCGAGGCACACGCCACGGCCCTGCTGGGCGCCGGCCGTAGCGTCCTGGTTCAGCCCTACGATCCGCGGGTTGAGGCAGGCGAGACGGCGCTGGTGTTCCTCGGCGGTTCGCAGTCGCACGCCTTCACCAAGGGCCCGATACTTCCCCCGCAGGGCGTTGCACCGACGTTAGACCCGTCCGGCACCTACGCCGCGGAGACGTTGTCGGCGGCCGAGCCGGACTTCGAGCTGTGGGATCTCGGCCACGCGGTGTTGGATGCCGCCGCATCACATCTCGGGATCCCGCGCGACGAATTCCTCTACGCCCGTGTCGATCTCATCGGCGGCAACGAAAGTCCGGTGCTGCTGGAACTGGAGTTGATCGAACCCGGACTGGGCTGGCGGCAACTCGACGAGGACACCAGGGAACTACGGCAGCGCGACTTCGCGCTGCAGGTCGAGGCGGCCTGCGAGCGCCTGGGGTTGGGTCCGCTGCCGCATCGACGCCCATAGCACCGCGGTGCCTGCGGTGCAGGCCGCGGCCCCGGCCACGTGCGCGGCCACCAGTACCGCCGGCACCCCGGTGTGGTACTGGATCAGACCCACGAGTGCCTGCGCTGCAACCAGTCCGATGAGCACCAGCAGCCGGCGCCGAACCCCCTGGGGCGCGTGCACGGCCAGCAGGCCGGCGGCCAACCCGACCAGCAGGCTGAGGTAGCCGACCAGCAGGGTGGAGTGGGCGTGCGCCAGGGTGACGATCTCCACCCCCAAACGAGGCACCGGCCGCTCCGGACTCTTGTCGCCCGCGTGCGGGCCGGCGGCCGTGACCAGGGTTCCGCTGACCAACGTCGCGGCCAGCGCGACCGCGCTGAGAACGGTCAACTGGCGCAGCGGCTTCGGCACCACCTCAGTGGGCACGCCGTCGTCGGGTTCGCCTATCTTGACGTACAGCAGGGCGGCCAGCCAGACCATCGCCATCGAAACCAGCAGGTGGATCGCCA
>CAZRFC010000359.1:4291-4590 GCA_964598975.1 uncultured Mycobacterium sp.
ACAGCAGACCGGTCAGCACGGTGATGCCGCCGATGACCGCCTGCAGCACCGTTGATGCCGGCATCAGCCAGGCGTAGAACAGGATCTCCCGGCGTCGCCGCGCGCGGGTGACCGCCAGGACGGCCAGACCTGCGGTGATCACCACCGCGAAGGTGATGAGCCGGTTGCCGAACTCGACGGCCTGGTGAATGACGGGAACCTCCGCGTGCGGCACCGGAGTGAAACTCCCGGGGAAGCACTGCTGCCAGGTCGGGAAGCCGAGGCCGGATGCGGTGTCTCGCACTATGGAACCTGTTACC
>CAZRFC010000360.1:0-4555 GCA_964598975.1 uncultured Mycobacterium sp.
CTGCCAACCCGCACGCGCCGGCCGCCAGCATCGCCGCCCACAGCAGGTGCGCGGCGATCACTGCACCCCGATGTCGGGCCGCCGTACTCGTCCCACCGATCCGGTACAGGGCGATGTCTCCGTCGGCGTAGACCGGCGTGAGTTGCGCCAACGTCCGCTCGGCTGAGCCCGTCGCTCCCGGTGTCCCTCGCTCCACCAGTAGCCAGCCGACCCCCTCCCGAGCAAGAACATCCGGGCCGGCCCCGGCCTCCAACAGCCCCTGCACCGACCGCGCGTGTTCTCCCTCGCCCGGGATGGTTCGGCCGGCCACCAGAAGGTCGCCGGTGGCCAACACGTCTGCCCGAACCCAGCGGGGAGCGGGGTCGAGCACCGGATCGGTCCCGGCCCAGCCGAACCGCCGCATGGTGCCGGCCGGCAGCACCGCAACATCGGCCGGATCGGCGTTGATCCGGTCCGCTACCACCTGCCAGCCCGGCGGGTAGCGCACCGGGTGCACCTGCCCGCCGACCCCCCAGGCCAGATCCGGCAGCGCGGCCAGCACCGCCGCGCAACACACCAGCGCCGCCATACCGGGACGCAGCCAACGCTGGAGCAGCAGAACCGCACCCGCGGCGGCCACCACATAGCCGGGCATCGCCAGAGCCACCCACTTCTGCCCGTCCCGCAGCACCGCCAGTCCGGGCGCTGCGTCGACGGCGACCCGCAGTGCCGTCAGTCCGGGTGCGGTGGCCATCGCCGCGGGCAGGAGAACACTGAAGGCGGCCAGTACCAGCAGGGGTTCCCCGCGGCGCCGGCGCAGTACCGCGGGAACTCCCGACGCGACGAGCGCCAACAGCAAGGCAGTGCCGACCAGGGCCCACCCGGTTGTGCGGCTGTGCGGTACGGCTTCGGCATTCCAGATCCCCCCGAGACCGGCCAGGCTGCCCAACGTCCCCAGCAGTGGTTCGGCGCGCGGGGCGAACTCCGCCAGCCCATCGGTCCGGGCGCTGCCGAGACCACTGCCGAGCGCCGAAGCGGCAAGCCACGGCGCGGAGGCGATGGCCACGCTGAGAAGAATTCCTGCGGTACAGCGCCATCGGGGCAGGCCGTCACCCGGCGTCGCCACGCACACGAGGGCGACGACGGCCGCGAGCATGACGCCGGTCGGGGTCAGACCCGCCAGCGCGGTCCAGAACACCAGCCCGGCCCAGGCCGCTGGGTGTGGGTGACCATGCGTGCGCAACCCGATCACTGCCGAAGCAACCCAGGGCAGACAGCCGTAGGCCAGCAGCAGACTCCAGTGGCCCTGCAGAAGTCGTTCGGCGACAAAGGGATTCCACACCGCCACGGTGGCGGCCACCAACTGCCCGGGGGCGCCGGCCTCGGGCAGCAATGCACCGGCGAGGCGGCCGGCCCCCCAGCCGGCCAGGAACAATCCGATGATCAGCAGTGCCTTGACCACCATCCCACCGTCGAGCATCGCCGACAGCGCAGCGACGGCGAAGTCTTGGGGAACTGCCCGCGGTGCGGCCTCGCCGAGGCCGATTGCCCCGTCCGACAGAAACGATCGCGGCGTGGACACCGCATCGCGGATCAGTAGGTAGCCAGGCCCCAGCAGGGGAGCCGTCACCGCCAGTGCCAAGGCGGCGGATGACCAGCGGGTCGGGGTGGTCACCGCTGCGGAGGCGGGGGCTCCGATGAAGTGTTGGGGGGCCGGCGAGTGGGAATCTTCTCGGTGGGCGCCTGCGCCGCAGGCATCGGGCCCGTCTCGTCCTTACCGAACAGTCCGATGTCGATATCGTCCTCGCTGGCGTCCGGCAGCGCCGCCTCGACCCGGGTGCTGAAGAGGCCGAGGAGCACACCGCCGAGCAGGCTGACCACACCGGCTGCGGCGAGGCTGATCGGCAGAATCCGTGACCACAGCGCGACCCGGTCCCGCTCAGCGCGGGCGGCGGCCACCTGGGACTCGACGGTCTGTTCGGTGGAGGACACCTTGTAGTCGGCGAACTCGACCTCCGGCTTGAGCGGATCACGCGCGTAGTAGTGGTTGGCGCGCTCCTCGGCCCTCACGATGGTGCCGGTCACCGGATCCACCCAGAAGGTGCGTTGGGCGGCGTAGTAGCGGGTCATCTTGATCGGCTCGTAGGGGTCTGCGCTCTCGATTCCCCACAGTTCGGCGCGGGCCGTCACCTCGCCGTCCTCGTTCCGGTCGTACAACGAGGCGTACTTGATGGGCTCGACGAGCTTGCCGTCCGCGTCGTAGCCGACGTTCTGGGTGAAGCGGTAGGTGGTCAGGCCGTTGACGTCGTCCTCGCCGTCATAGTTGGCGTCGAATGCCTTCTGCGCTATCGCATCGAAGTACGGATACGACTTCTTCTCGGTGTCGAACGGGAACCGGTAGGACAGTCCCTCGTGCGGCAATGCCATGTTGGTCGGCGGCTTGTCGTCCTCGATGGTCCGCGGCTTCTGCACCGAACCGCCCGGACGATCCTCGTCGGACACCGCCTCGGCGGTGCTGCGGTTGAGCGTGACCGTGTCGACCATGGCCAGTAGCAGGCCGTTGTCCTTCTGCTTGTCGCTGCGGCGCACCGTCGTACCGACCTGGAACGTCACCACCTGCGCGTTTGCCGGCGTCTCGACCGTCATCGCCTGCTGCGAAACCAGGGGGACGTTCTTGTCGACGACGAACTTCGCGCCGGGGCCCGCCGACAGCGAAGCCGGGTCCAGAGCGGTCCCGGTGCCGGTCGCGACCAGGGTCTGGTCGATGTTCAGCGGGATCTTGCGAATCTTGCCGGAGGTGTAAGTCGACAGCAGCAGTGCGGCGATCAGCAGCGCCGACCCGAGGCCGATGATGCCCAACGCCGCGAGACGCAACATGCTTGCGCGATTCACGCTGTCAGGCCTCCACTGTGCAGTCCGTACCGTTGGTAATCGGTTTGACCCTAACAGCCGAACCAAAGCCACCACCCGCTATCGCCGGGCTTGCGTGGAACGGCACACTTGCTTCCATGACAGTGCAGGCCGGGCAGGTGGGCGGGACCCGCGGTTTCCTGCCCGCCGTCGAGGGGATGCGCGCCTGCGCAGCCATGGGCGTGGTGCTCACCCACGTGGCATTTCAGACCGGAACCTCGGGAGGGGTGATCGGCCGGCTGCTGCACCGCTTCGATCTGGCCGTGGCGGTGTTCTTCGCGCTGTCCGGTTTTCTGCTCTGGCGGGGCCATGCCGCCGCCGCCCGCGGTCTGCGGCACCGCCCGCCCGCCGGGCACTACCTGCGATCCAGGCTGGTCCGGATCATGCCCGGGTACCTGGTTGCGGTGGTGGTGATCCTGCTGCTGCTGCCCGAGGCCAACCACGCCAGCCCGACCGTCTGGTTGGCGAACCTGACCCTGACACAGGTCTACGTGCCGCTGACGCTGACCGCCGGCCTGACCCAGATGTGGAGCCTTTCGGTGGAGGTGACCTTCTACCTGGCGCTTCCGATCCTTGCCTTCTTGGCGTACCGGTTGCCGGTGCGATGGCGGGTTCCGGCGATCGCCGCGGTGGCGTTGGCGAGCTTCGGCTGGGGTCTGCTGCCGATCCAGACCGCCGAGGGGGTGAACTTCCTGAACTGGCCGCCGGCCTACGCCTCCTGGTTTGCCGCCGGGATGCTGCTGGCCGAATGGACGGTGAGCCCCGCCGAGAAAGGACGATTGGGCTGGCCGCACCGGCTGGCCCGGAATCCCTGGATGATCTACGGGATCGCGCTTGTCGCCTATTTGATTTCGGCCTCTCCGCTGGCCGGACCGAAAGACCTGGTTCCCGCCACGCTGGGCCAGTTCGTGGTGCGTACCTCGATGGGCGCGGTGGTCGCTTGGGCGTTGCTGGCGCCACTGGTGCTGGACCGGCCGGAGGCCGAGCATCGGATCCTGGGCAGTCGGGTGATGGTGACGCTGGGCCGTTGGTCGTACGGCTTGTTCATCTGGCACCTCGCCGCGCTCGTCATGGTGTTTCCGATGGTGGGCACCTTCATCTTCAACGGTGATCTGATCGTCGTCTTCGTGCTGACCACCGTTCTGGGCTTCGCGATGGCCGCGGTCAGCTACGCCCTTATCGAGTCCCCCTGCCGGAATGCCTTGCGGCGCTGGGAGTATCGACGGGCACAGCGCAACGGGGGCGGCGGTCGAGCGGTTCCGGTGCCACCGCTGGACAGTTCGGTGACGGACGCTCCGGAGCCTGCCGCCGCGCAATGATTTACGGATCAGCCGTTGTGGTGCAGTGCTTTTTCATTCTGGTGTAGCTCGTCCTGGTGCAGCAGTTCGCGCACCGACGGCCGGGTGCCATAGGAACGCAGCATCGCACTGGCCGGACGCGGACGGACCTTCAGTGGCCACCAGAACCAGCGCCCGAGCAGCGCGGCGATCGACGGTGTCATGAAGGAGCGGACGATCAGGGTGTCGAAGATCAGGCCGACGCCGATGGTGGTGCCGATCTGGGCAAGCACCATCAGGTCCCCCACCACGAATCCGCACATGGTGAAGGCGAACACCAGGCCGGCGGCGGTCACCACCGAACCGGTGCCGGCCATCGTCCGGATCAG
>CAZRFC010000361.1:0-4547 GCA_964598975.1 uncultured Mycobacterium sp.
TACTCGCAAGCCGCTGGTCATATCCACAGGCATGTCCACGGCGCAAGAGATCGAGTCCGCGGTGGGCACCATCGAATACTGGTGGCAGAAGGAGGATCTCGACGACGACGAAATCCCCGGAGCGGTCTTGCTCGCGTGCACCTCGACCTACCCGTGCGCCGACGACGAGATCAACCTACGCACGATCGAGACGCTGCGGCGCACGTTCGGGTTGCCCACGGGCTACTCGGGTCACGAGCGCGGCATCGTCGCCAGCGTCGCCGCGGTCGCTCTCGGCGCGTGCATCGTCGAGCGGCACCTGACGCTGGACCGCACGATGTACGGCAGCGACCAGGCCGCGAGTCTCGAACCGCACGGCTTCGCGCGCATGGTCCGCGACATCCGCAAGATCGAGCGCGCGCTGGGCGACGGCGTGAAGCAGCGGCTACCCAGCGAGGAGCCGATCCGCGCGAAGCTGAGGAGGATCGGGTGAGCACCTGCCACCTCTGCGAGGAGCCGCTCGACACCGCGCCCGTCGTCGGCACCATGTCGCGCGGCGACCGCGACTCGCGGCGCGTGTGCTGCCCGCGCTGCCACCTCGTGCAGGTCGACCCGCAGCCGAGCGCCGAGGCGCTGCGCCGCTACTACGAGGGCGACTACCACCGCGACCACCCGCCGACGACGCTGCAAGTGCTCCGCGCGGACGGCACGGTCGAGACGCACGAGCCGGGCACCGACGGGCACGCGATGGCAGCGCGGCTCATGCACGAGACGCGCGCGGAGGCGGTCATCGGTGCGCTCGGGCTCGCACCCGGCTCGCGGGTCCTGGAGATCGGCTGCGCGGCGGGAGACACGATCGCGGAGTTGTGGAAGCGCGGCGTGGAGGCGCACGGGATCGAGCCGGACGAGGCGCTCGCCCGCAAGGCGGCGCTACGTGTCGTGCCGCCTGTGGTGGAGTGCGCCTCGCTCGAGGCGTTCGCTGTGCGCCACGCGCCGCTCGTCTCGTTCGACGCGGTGATCGCCTTCCACGTGCTCGAGCACTTCCCGAAACCGCTCCAAGCGCTCGCCTTCGTTCGGTCGCTGCTCCGACGCGGCGGCAAGGTCTACTTCGAGGTTCCGAACACCTACGCGCCGGGCAAGCCGCTCGTTGGGCACTGGCAGTGGGTCCACCTCTTCGACTTCACGCCGCACACGCTGGCCGCGCTTCTCCGCCGCGCCGGCCTCGACGAAGTCGTGACGAGCACCGCGCACGGCGGGCCGATCAAGGCGTGGGCGGAGGATCGCGGCGCCGAGCCTCGCGCCTACGAGGACCACGGCGGCATGTCCGGTGCTCGCCTCGCGGCGAAGCTCGCGGAGTTCGCCGCGCTCGACGCCGCAGAGGCCGCGAACGTCGAGCCAGAGCGTCCCGCGCTCGACCGCTTCCTCGACGGCAGCGAGCTCGCCACGCTGCCACCCGACGCCGAGGCTGCGATCCGCGAGGACCTGCGAGAGGCGCGCGAGGCGCGCGGCGAGATGGCTCAGCTACTCCGCGCGTGGGACGACACCTGCGACGCGATCGGAAAGCTCAGTCAGCAGATGGCCGCCGAGGCGCAAGCGCGCCTCGAGACGTGGCACGCGGACGACTGGATCCACGGCTACACGATCGGCGAGGGTTCCGCGCTCGTGAGGACCTCGGCGTGCCTGGCGCACGTCGCGAACGCGATGAAGCTGATCGAGGTCGGCGGCGTGAAGGAGGGCGAGGGATGAACGAGAACATGATCGATTGGGTCGAGGTGGAGAAGGCGATTCGGCGAGACCCGACGCTGTCGGCGATCCGCGCGATGGGCGTCGGGAGCGAGTCGCGTGAGGGCATGCTGGCCCGCATGATCGTCACGCTTGCCCGCGAGCGTGGCGAGTGGATCAGGCAGTGGCTGAACGAAGACACGAGCAGCGACGGGCACGAGGCCCACATCCGCAGGCTGACCCGTGAAGCGGTCAACTTCGCGGTCCGGGGCGCGCCAGAGGAGGCGCGCGCCTGCATGCATGTCGCGGACTGGCTTCGGCTCTGGCCGCCGGATCCCGACCCGCAGGCAGGCGGGCACAAGGCGGCCGAATGAGCGCAGCCGACGACGCCTTCGTCCGGCACAAGTCGAGGCACGCCGTGACGTGGGCGCTGCTCAACCTCCGCCGCCTGCACGAGCACGCGAGCGTCACGAGCGCCGGCACCCCGCTCGCCGGACGCACGGCGATCATCGTGGGCGCGGGGCCGAGCCTCCTGCGCAACGGCGAGCGGCTCATCGACGCGCAGAAGAAGGGCGTCGCGATCCTCGCGGTCAACAGCAGCGATGGCGCGCTCCGGGCGCTCGCCGTCGTGCCAGACGTGCTCGTCGCGCGCGAGAGCCTCGACCTCGGTGAGGACATCGCCGCATGCAGGGCGCCGCTGATCGCCCTCGACATCTGCGCGCACCCGAGCATGTGGGATGCGGCGGAGGGGCGGCTCGCGTGGTTCATCCCCGGCTACCCGAGGCACATGCGGGTCTGCCAGGGGATCGGCGTGCGCCCCGTGTTCGGCGGCACGAGCGCGCTCTGCTCCGCGACCAAGATCGCGCTCATGTGGGGCGCTGCGAGGATCGTGCTCGTCGGCGTCGACCTCGCGCTCGCGCCGGACGGTCGCGCCTACCACCCGGACACGCCGCGGCTCCGCGACTTGCGCGCGGACGTCGCCGTGGACGGCCGGGGCGAGCACCTCGCGTTCTCGGGGTGGGACGAGAACAGCGCGCTCTGCCTCGCGAGCGGACAGCCCGCGCAGCCGAGCAAGCAGCGCTTCGAGCGCGTACCAGCGGCGGACTGGAGCGCGATGCTGCCGACCACCGACCCGTGGCAGGACCAGCGCGACTGGCTCGAGATCGAGGCGAGCCGGCACGGCGCGCGCGTGGAGCTCCTGAACGCCACCGAGGGCGGCGGCGGGATCATTGGGTGGCGCGTGACGACGCTAGAGCGCGTGGTGAGCGACGAGCCGCAGCGCGATCCGATCGTGGTGCCCGCGGTCTACCCGGTGGGCAGGGCGGAGAACGGCATGCTGATCGACGAGCTGCGCCGGTGCGCGGATCTGCAAGAGTCCATCTCGCGGTGCATGCTCGCGCCGACCGGCCCGGACATCTCACGCTTTCAGGATCACGCGGGCTTCGTCATGGGCAGCCCGCTCACCGAGGCGCTCGCGGCGCACCGGACGATCGACGCGCCGAAGGGTGACCCGGCGAAGCGGTGCGCGCACATCTACGGCGCGCACCTCGAGATGGCCGCGGAGGCGCAGCGTATACTGGCGACGGTGGAGGCAACGTGAGCCCATACCGCGAGGAGCAGGACGGCGACCGCACGATCGTTGCCGTGCACTGGCGCGACCGTGACGGCGCGCGGCGCTCGGCGGAGGCGCTCATGCGCGCATCCGAGATCCGGCACGTTGGCACGGACGCGATGCTCCGCCGTGTGGCGAGCTTCTTGCGCGTCGTGGCGGACCAGATCGAGCGGGAGGTGAGCGATGGCATCGGTTGAGATGAAGATCTGGACGCGCGACCTTCTCGCGCCGCACGTGCAGGAGCTCATGCGCAAGATGCGCGACGAGGGGCGCTACTTCGTCCCGCTGCCGCCCGGCGAGGGGGCGGAGGCGAAGTACGCCGGCGAGCGCCACGTCGACCCGGACGGGCGCGAGCGCGACATCCTCGCGGAGCGCGAGCGGTACCTCGAGGACAACGGCGCGGAGGTGAGGTGGCTGCGCGCCGCGATCGGGAGCCTCCGGTTCGGCGATGATGCGCGCGCGCGATCGGTACCCGTGCTGGACGTGGGGTGCGGCTATGGGCGCATGCTGTCGGAGCTGCGCCGCTGGGGCGCGAACTGCTACGGCATCGAGCCGAGCGAGCACCAGGCCAAGCACGCGCGCGAGCACGGCACGATCCACGTCGGCACGATCGAGACGATCCCCGAGACGTGGCGTGACTTCGACGTCGCCATCCTCGCGCACGTCATCGACCACATGACCGATCCGGTCGGCACCATGCGCCGCGTGTACGAGCTGCTCCGACCGGGCGGACGGCTGCTCGTGACGGCGGAGGACTTCGACTCGCCGTCCGCGCGCATCTACCGCGAGCGCTACCGCATGCTCGCGGACCCGACGCACGTCTCGCTGTTCAGCACCGAGAGCCTGCTCCGCTGCCTCCGAGACATCGGCTTCGAGGTGGAGCGGATCGACTTCCCACTGCCCGCGCGGCTCGACACCGAGGAGGCACGCGAGGCGGCGAAGCGTGCGGGGGTGAGCCCGCCCGCGCGGGGCAACGTCGTCAGCATGTACGCGAGGCGACCGTGAGCACCGCACCGAGCACCGCGCTGCGCTCGGCCGGCGAGGCGATCGCTCGGCTGTGGACCGGAGCGAGTGGATGGCTCACCACGGGGCAGGTCGCCAAGCGGCTCGGCTACACGCGGCAGCGCATCCATCAGATGATCCAGGCGGGCGACATCCCAGCGCAGCGTCTCGGCGTGTCGGGCAAGTGGCGCGTCCCGCTCGAGTGGGTGCGCGCGCAGCTCAGTGCGGGAGT
>CAZRFC010000362.1:0-4537 GCA_964598975.1 uncultured Mycobacterium sp.
CCGGCCACGACGTGCGCACCGATCCGGCCGGTGTACGTCGCTCGATCATGCTCACCGGTCAGCACGTCGCCCTGGACGACATGCTCACCGGCCGGCAGAACCTGGTGATGTTCGGTCGGCTTCAGGGACTGAAGAAGGCCGAAGCCAAGGATCGGGCGGCAGAACTGCTGCAGCGATTCGACCTCGTCGAGGCCGGCGACCGTAGCGTCAAGAACTACTCCGGCGGGATGCGCCGTCGCATCGACATCGCCTGCGGTCTGGTCGTGCGCCCGGAGGTGGTTTTCCTCGACGAGCCGACCACCGGTCTCGATCCCCGCAGCCGGTTGGCGATCTGGGAGTTGGTGTCGGACTTCAAATCCGAGGGAATCGCCACCCTGCTCACCACCCAGTACCTGGAGGAAGCGGACTCCCTCAGTGACCGCATCATCGTGATCGACCGGGGAACCATCATCGCCGAAGGCACCGCGAACTCCCTCAAGGAGCGCACCGGCGGGACTTACTGCGAGATCGTGCCGCGTGACCTGAACGACGTACCCGCGGCGGCCGCCGTCCTCGCCCGACTGCTCACCGACGACAGTCGGGCCGCGCTGACCGAGGGTGCGGACCGCCTCTCGATGCCCGCACCGGACGGGGCCAACACGCTGATCGCGGCCCTCGATCTGCTCAGCGCCGCCGGCATCGAACTCCAGGACATCGCGCTGCGCCGGCCCTCGTTGGACGAGGTGTTCCTGAAGCTGACCGGTCAGCAGGACGGCCCGGACGCCGCCCCGACCGTAGTGCTGAGCGCTCAGGCGAAGCGGTGAGCGCAGGCGCCATCCCGGCGTCGGGGCGGCCGATGCCGTCCACCCGGCAGCAGTGGTGGACGCTGACCACCCGGATGATCTCTCCGACCCTGACCAACGGCGAATTGCTCACCCAGGTACTGGGATCCATCGTCTTCACCGTGGGCTTCTACCTGCCACTGAAGAACATCCTCGGCGCGGTCCAGCCGATGAGCAGTTATGCCCAGTACCTGACCCCCCTGATCGTTGCGCAGGCAATCTCCTTCGCCGCCGTCGCGGCGGCGTTCCGATCGGCGCTGGATGCCCTTCAGGGCATCAACCGGCGGTTCCGGTCGATGCCCATGGTCGCCCTGACACCGCTGGCCGCCCGGATGACGGCAAGTATGTACCGCTGCACCGTGGCGCTGGTGGTATCGCTGATCTGCGGGCACATCATCGGCTTCAGATTCCACGGCGCTCTGCTGCACACCATCGGGTTCATCGTGCTGTGCCTGTTGATCGGAGTAGTGCTGGCGCTGATGGGTGACCTGATCGGCGCGGCCACCCGCAACCCCGAGGCAACCGCCCCGCTGCTGTTGGTACCGCAGGTGACGCTCGGGCTGGCATCCGTCGGCCTGCAACCGGCCGAGCAATTCCCCCGGTGGATCCAGCCCTTCGTCCGCGACCAACCGCTGTCGCAGTGGCTCAACGCGTTGCGTGCGCTGGCCGGGGACACCACTTCCGCGGCTCCGGCCGTCTCTTGGTCGGTCATCGGCCCGGGGCTGGCCTGGATCGCCGGCGGCATCGTGGTCTTCACCTGGCTGCACGCCCGGGTTGCGGCGAGGCGCCCATGAGCATGCTCACCGAGGTTCCGATCCTCACCGCCCGGGTGCTGAGGCGGTGGAGCGCCGACCCGGCCACCGTCGCACAGTCTCTGCTCTTTCCGGCCGGCCTGCTGGTGGCGCTGAACGTGGTGCTGGGCAACGGCATCAAAGCGGCCACCGGCCACAGCGCCCTCTACGGGACCGTCCCGCTGGCGTCCCTGATCGGTGCCACCTCCGGGGCGATCATCGTCACGGTCAGCATGATGCGCGAACGCGACGATGGATTGTTGTCCCGGTTCTGGGTGGTGCCCTCCAACCGCGCCTCGGGACTGGTCTCGCGACTGATCGCCGAGTGGATCCGGATCGTGGCGATCACCGGCTTCGTCATGTGCGTCGGCATGCTGCTGGGTTTCCGGTTCACCCAGGGAATTCCCCAGGCGGTGGCCTGGCTGGTGATGCCGGCGTTCTTCGGCGTCGCCTTCTCGGCGGTAGTCATGACAATCGGGTTGTACGCGGCGAACACCATCGTGCCGCAGGCAACCGAGGTGATCGCCGCGCTGTTGTTCTTCTTCAGCACCGGATTCGTCCCGCTCGACCAGTTTCCGAAATGGTTGCAGCCCTTCGTCGAACACCAGCCCTACAGCTGTGTCATCGACGCGATGCGCGGGCTGGCACTCGGCGGACCCATTCTCACGCCGGTGCTGGGCACACTGCTATGGTCCGCGGGAATAGCGGCCGTCATCGCTGTCCCGTTGGTGGCCGGGTATCGAAAGGCCAGCAGACGTGACTGATTGCCGGGGGTTCTAGCGGGTGTTTCCTTCATCGGGCATCCGGAAGCTTGCGCGCAGCGAGGAGATGTTCGCCGAAACCCAGAACTTCGTGGGTTTGGCTGCGCATATCGATGGGTCATTGGACATCGAAGCTCTCTCCGATGCCTTCGATCTACTGCTGGAGTCCCACCCGGTTCTCGGCGGACACCTGGAGAAGGGTGTTGACGGGCGGTGGGAGATCGTCCTCGACGACCTGGAACATCCCGGTATCGAGGTGATCGAACTCGGCCCGGATGACGTCGCACCGAAACCGCTGTTCGACCAGACCGCGTCGCTGGCCGGCCTGCGGGTCATCGTCCGCGATGGTCAGGCGCCACAGCCGACGCTCTACCTCCACCACGCACTGGCCGACGGCCACCACAGTTTCAGTCTGATCGAGGAACTGTTCTCCACCTACACCGAACTGGTGACCACCGGAACCCCGCCGGCGGTCACCGTGCACCCGGCACCCGACTCGCTGGAAAAGGTACTTGCCGACCGTGGTGTGGAAAAGGTGGCCCGTTCCGGACTCGAGCGGATGCTGGGCGCGATGTTCGTCTACGACCTGCCGCCGTCCAGACGCGCCGCCGCTGACGTCAATCCGGCACTGCCGCAACTGGTTCCGATGGTGTCCTGCACACTGGGCGTCGAGGAGACCGAGCGGATCATCGAATTCTGCCGGTCGAAGAAGATCGGTTTGAACAGCCTACTTTCGGCTGTCGTGCTGACCGCGGAGTGGCAGGTCCGCGGTACCCCGAGCATCCCGGTTCCCTACGTCTACCCGGTGGATCTGCGTTACCTGCTCTCGCCGCCGGTGTCGGCGACCGATGCCACCAACCCGGTCGGGATCGCCACCTATCTGGCCAAGATCCGCAAGGACACCGACGTCGTCGATCTGGCCCGGGATATCAACGACACGTTCAAACAGGACATCGCCGAAGGCGTGATCCAACAGTCTTTCCTGCACTTCAGCCCGCAGTACGTGGGCAACCCGCCCGGACTGCCCGACGTGGTCATGTTCACCGACAACGGCATCGTTCCGCCCCTGCCCTCCCCGCCGAACATGACGTTCGTCGGAACGCACGGCGAACTCTATTTTGCCGTGGGCGCCGGTATCGAGATCTACACCAGCAAGATCTTTGCCGGGGCGCTGATGATCGAGTACCACTCGCACGGCCCGGACCCGGAGCAGCGCGTCGCGGTCATCGAGAGGCTGCTGCACGAGGTCGCCGCGCGGCACGGCTAACCCGATCGAGTGAGGGACCACGCAGAAGAAGTGCGAGTGGCACTCTGCGTAGCGCCTCACTCAACTCTCGGCAGGCCCGAACTCGTAGACGTGGTACTGCGCGGCTTTGCGCAGCGCCGGCGCCATGCGGGCGGCGCGTTTCACCGCCCGGAAGCGGGCGGTCACCCTGGCGAAGGTGCTGGCGTCGAAGAAGGTGGCCGACTCCTTCAACCGGACACCCGGCACCCGGCTGAGGATGTCCTGCGGTGAGTTGACGGCCCAATACAGCGTCGAATTGGAGTTCCGCACCAGCGTCTGGGTTTTCTGCGACTTGATGGCCAGCCAATTGAAGAAGTCGATCTGCAGTTCGCCCCGGGGAAACCGATCCACGACGTGGCGGAGCAGCTCGATGCCCTGTTCCTCGGTGAGATACATGCTGATGCCCTCGGCGATGAACAGCATCGGCCGGTCGGCCGGAATCCGGTCCAGCCAGGTCGGGTCGGTCGCCGAACTGGGGGTCAGATGGTAGTGCGCACGGCTCGGATAAACCTGCTCGCGCAAGGCGATCACTTCCGGGAAATCGACGTCGTACCACTCGACGCCGGCCCCGGGATCGATCCGGAACACCCTCGGGTCGAGCCCGCAGCCCAAATGCACAACGGTGCAGTGCGGGTTGGCCGCCAGGAAACGGCGAGTCCAGATGTCGTACTGGGCGGTGCGCACCGTGCACAGTGGCGCCCACCCGGCCCCGACACCGAGTGTGCGCCAGTCCAGGTCGAGTTTCGCGAGGGCCGCACGTGCGTAGCGGTCACCGAGTACCGGGCGCTCGAGATCGGCGTCGAGGGCTTTCAGATAGAGCGTCGTCAGCATGGTCTTCGCCGGGCCGCTGAGGTCAACCGGAACTTTGTTGCTCACGTG
>CAZRFC010000363.1:0-4469 GCA_964598975.1 uncultured Mycobacterium sp.
CGTCCACCCTCCCCCTCTCACTCCATAAGGCGCTTGCGTCGCGTGAGCACATGGGCGCCGTACTACGTGCGATCTCCACCCCCTGCCTCGTGCTCATCGAACAACGGTGGGGGTGCTCCTGGTCCTCATGATCGAGGCCGGCGGTGCTCTTGAAGGGGATGCGCGAGCTGGTGACGGTGGGGGGTGTCATACCCCACAACTCTGGGAGAGGTCTAAGGGCTTGTTGTGTGACGAGGACGGGTTGGCCTTCCGTCCTTGGTTTCATGCCATCCAAGTATGACGGATAGCGTCAATACCTTCTCACGGCGCGATAGGGGTTGTCAATAGCTGCGAGCGGGTTTTTTTGGAATTGGGGGCCAGGTTTGGCGTTCGCGGTCCTGTTCGTCGGGGGAGAGGGCACGGTAGCAGTGGGTGCAGTAGTGGTAGGGCGGTTGGATGTGGTTGGGGCAGCGGCGGCAGGTGCGGTCGGTCTTGGGTTTGGTGGCGGTGGTGAGGACGGTCTGCTGCTTGCGCCAGGTTGGGGGGCGGAGGTTCTTGGAGCCGGGGACGGGCGTGCGTGAAGCGGACTTCTGGTAGCAGAGGGTGCAGCGCCGTTGCCAGGACTTGTCGGTGGGGCCGCCGCATTCGGCGCACATGTTGCGGAAGTTGCCGGACACGAGTCCATCGTCTCATCGATAGCTGGGCTCGTCAAGTAGCCGTGGCGTCTATTTCTGTAAGTAGGTAGCGGCGCGTGTTTTGGCTGCTGCCCACGCTTCTGCGCCGAATCTGGACTGGCCCTGGTCGATGATTTCGAGCCTAAGTGACATGTGACCACCCTGTGCGGCGCACGATCGATGAGATGGTTCGTGAACTCACTTGGTACTCAAGGGCAAGCCGCGACTGCTCCCCCCAAGCCCCGGTATACCTGTCGCGGATCTCTTGAACGATGCGCTCGTTGAGCTTGGCCGTTCCGGTGCGCTCACCTCTCGTTTTTCTGCCCTTACGCTGACAGTCACGGATGTTCTCGTAATTGGTGCCGAGGAAAAGGTGGTCTGGACGCACGCACGGCGGGTTATCGCACCGATGGAGAACATGCTGGCCGACCGGAATATCCCCATTGAGGAATTGCCAAACGACTCGGTGCGCCCCCTGCGAACGCCCGCCGATGAAGAAGAGCCCGTAGCCGTCTCCCCTCCGCGCTCCAGTCCAAACCCAGCACTCACCATCTGAAAGATCAACCTTCGACCAAAACCGCCCCTCGTCCGAGGATGCGGCGCAGAGCGTTTGCCAGTTCCGGATCTTCGGCATGTGCCTTTAATATAACATCTTCCTGCGCCTCTAGGATCAGGCGGTCAACGGCTTCTTCGATGGCCCACGGCGCACCGCGGGCAGCGAGCACGTGCCTCCGCGCTTCTTCGACGCTCATGGGTGCCCGCTCTGAAACTGGGGCGAGTTCACCAGCACCGCAGGCTCACGTGTCTCGTTGCGCCGGGCGCACCCCTCCGCCGACTGGCCACAGAGCGCACAGTTGTCGCCCTGCCGGGCATACTCCGCTGCCCGTTCGTGTTCGCCCCGCATCGTTGCTCGATGGGCGAGGTCCCAGCCCGCGTAGAACACATGCCGTACCCAGCCGTCGCTCATGCGTACTTGCTCCGGAACACGAACTCCCGCGTTGCCCAATCCAGCGATGCGCGGGCGCGGATCTCTCCGATGATCCGCCGTTCACATATGAAACAGCAGCCAAACCCCGGCCCCGCCATCACGTTCCCTGTCCCCGTGTAGAGACAACCTCGTGCCGAGCATCGCTCCATGCGCCCAGTATACGCCCGCCTAGCCCTGCCTGCCTTATAGAAATATCGCCAGCCTCTCGACAGCAGCTATTGGCGAGGTCTATACTCTCGGCTAAGCCGGGCGGCCTCTTCCTTCACTCCCCGCCCGGCCCACCTCGCTATGGTTGCAACCTTCCCCCGGAAAGGTGAGCAGTGGTCGCCCGAACTACGGGAGAAGATCCTTGCGTCCCGCGCCCGTGACTCCGCCTCCGACTGGCCCCACGGCGCGTTCTCCCGGCCCGCACGCAACGCCTTCTGCGCCCTCATGCAGATCACCGGCAAACCGTCCCTCGCCCGGCAACTGATGGACGAACTCGAACTCTGGACGGACGACCGCCGTCCGCCTGAGACCCTCTGGCGCAAGTGGGCGAAGGAATGGCGCGAAGGCCAGCTCAACCCCAAGCCCAAGACGCTCGCCGCCGTCCAGAAACAGTACGACGGCCTCCGCCGCGCCGACATGGACGAGTCGATCCGCAAGGCAAACGTCGCCCTCCGCCACATCGCCGACACCGTGATCAACGACGAGTTCAACAAGGACACGTCCGGTGCCCTCCAGCACTTGCAGAACTTCGTCTCCATCGGCACCGAAAAGCGCCAGCAAGCCTTCGACCCGCGCGTGAAAGACGAGGTGCGGATCTCCCCGACCTTCGTCCTGCAAGCACCGCCCGAACGCCGCCAGCTCGACGACGGTAACACGGTCGAAGGGACGGTGATCTCCCGTGGCTAACGCCGTCGAAGAAGAAGTCCAGCGGATGCAGTTGTCCCCGACGCAGTGGGACTTCCTCACCGACACGCACCGCTTCACGTCGTTCGTCTCCGGGCGCGGCTGCGGCAAGAGCACGATCGCGACGCTCAAGCTCCTGGAGATGTGCCAATCGCCCGGCTACACCGGCGCACGCGGCATCGTCTGGGGGCCGACGTACCCGCAGCTCAAGCACGGCACGCTCGTCACCTTCGACGACTGGTTCTACCGCGCCGACATGATCGTCGAGAAGAAGGACGGCAACGAACCCGAACGCCGCTTGCGCAACGACATCCTGATCGTGTTTCGCAACGCCTCCAACCCCGACCAGACCCGCGGCCACGAGTACGCCTTCGCGTGGCTCGACGAAGCGGGCCAGATGGACGAGCAGGTGTTCCGCCTGACGAACGCCGCCACCCGCCAGCGCCGGCGCGACGGCACGTTCTACCCGCGCAAGATGCTGCTCACTACCACCCCGCGCGGGAAGAACTGGATCTACCGCTACTTCAAGGACGAGAGCCACCCGAAGTTCCTCGGCGACCAGTCCGCGCACTACGAGACCAACACGTACGAAGCCATGAAGTACGGCATCGCCGCCCCGACCTACGTGGATGAGATGGGCTACGTCGAGGGGACGCTGGAACACGCGCAGGAAGTCTTGGGCCAGTACGTCTCGTGGGGCGGACTCGCCTTCTACGCCTTCGACGAACGCAAGCACTACGACCGCACGTACGCCCCGCCACCGTTCGACAGCGTGCGCGGCGGCATCGACATCGGTTTTAGTGCGCCGACGGCGATCACGGTCACGGGCAGGACCTCGGCGGGGAAGTTCATCACCTTCAAGGAGTTCTACCAGCGCAACTGCCCGCCGCACGTCTGGATGCCGCAGGTCAAGCAGCTCCAGGACGACCACAACGTCGGCTACTTCGACGTGGACGCCGCCTTCCCCAGAGAGATCGCGACGCTCCGCAACCTCGGCGTGCGTGCGCGCCCGTCGCAGAAGTCGCAGGACGCACGCGGGGCCAGCGTGTCGTACATCAACGGCCTGTTTTCGCGCGGCGACCTCGTGCTCATGGCGGTGCCGAACCTCAAGCGCGAGGTCGAGTCGTGGGAACTCAAAGAGCACCTGTCGGGCGATGAAGTGACCTTTCTCGACAAGGTGAAGCCCAACCAGGACGACCACGCCATCGACTCGTGGTGCTACCACATCCCCAACCTGTCGGCGTCTGGCGCACCACGGAAGCGCCAGCACCACACGTTCGCATGGAGCGCGGCATGACCGAGAAGTATCAAGCGTTGGCGCAGGAAGTCGTGAAGGACGCCCGCAGGCTCAAGGCCGACCGCTTCAAGACCATGATCGACCGCCTGCTGGACGAAAAGCAGTACCGCTTCCGCCAGAAAGACCCCGTGGTGCCGGAGGCGTACAAGGACACCGCCACCATCTACAAGACGCCCGTGCTGGAAGACCAGGGCAGGCAGGTCGCGTCGCTCATCTGGGCCATGCCCACGGTGACGTGTCCTGCGCCCCAGCCGGAAGACCAGCAGGCAAGCTCGCAGTGCGAACGCTGGCTCCACGCCATGCACCAGCAGCTCGAAGCCTACTACGGCGCGGTGTGGTGGAAGAACACGATGGCCCAGATCCACGCCGGGATCTCGTGGGTCTACTTCGGCTGGAAGCGCAACGCCTACGAAGGCGCGCCCAAAGCCCCGCCCGACGATGCGTCCGAAGACGAGAAGCTGGAGTACGCGGACAAGCTGGACGCCTTCAAGCGCCGCGCGTCGGTCGAGTCCTACCTCGACTACCGGCACGTCCCGACCGAGACCGTGCTGTACCGGGGGCCGGTGCAGAACCCGCTGCGCGTGTACGAGATCAAGGAGGTCGATGAGTACGACCTGATGGCCGAGTACGGGCTGCGCAA
>CAZRFC010000364.1:0-4464 GCA_964598975.1 uncultured Mycobacterium sp.
GTCGAGGCTAACGGTGAATCGACGATGGGGACGGCAAGCGCTGCCAGCAACGCGTCCAGCCATGGCCGCAGCGGCCGAAGTCCGGCGCGCGCCGAACCCGCCATCGACAGCGCCGAGAACACCGGGCGGTGGGCCGGACGCGGAACCGCGTCGGTGCCGACCGGCCGCACCCGCTGCGGGTCCTCGCCCAGCAGCGCGAACACCGCCTGGGCCTGCTCGAATCGGCTGACCGCACCGGCGTTGGCCGCGTGCAGGATTGGCGCGTCGATACCGCCGGCGGCGATCTGGAGCAGCGCGTCGACGAGATCCTTGGCATAGGTCGGCGACCCGGTCTGGTCGGACACCACGTCGATGGTCCGGTCGGTCGCCGCCAGTTTCCGCATCACGGCCACGAAGTCGTTGCCGGCGCCGCCGGTGTACACCCAGGAGGTGCGCACCACGTGCGCTTCCGGCAGTTCGGCGTGCACGGCCAGTTCGCCGTCGAGTTTGGTGCGGCCGTACACGCTGAGCGGGCCGGTCTGGTCGGAGATCTCGTAGGGCCGCCGCAGATCCCCACTGAACACGTAGTCGGTGGAGAGGTGGATCAGCCGGGCACCCGCCGCGGCGCAGGCGCTGGCCAGGTTGCCGGGGCCGACCGCGTTGACGGCGTGGGCGGTCTCGGGTTCGGCCTCGGCGGCGTCGACGTTGGTGAAGGCCGCACAGTTGACCACCAGATCACCGCCGTGGATCTGCCGGCGGGCCGCCTCCGGGTCGGTGATGTCGAGTTCCCGGTGGGTCACGGCGGATACCTGGTATCCGTGCCGGGACGCCTCCCCGGCGAGAAACCGGCCGACCTGGCCGCCGGCCCCGGTGATCAGCATCCGCACAGCGATGAGTCTGGCACGCCGGTTGCGGCTCCCACGGATGCGGCCGGGTCACCAGTAGCCTGAGCGGGTGTCAGATGAGACTGAAGTGGCGGCAGTGACACATGCCCGTCCGGTCGCGCGGACCATGATGGCGCTGCTGGCCGTGATGATCCTGCTCGGGACCGGGGTGGCGTGGGGTTCGGTCCGTAACTTCGAGAGCGGCATCTTCCACTTCACCACAGCCCTGCTGGGTGGCCGGGACGGCGACGACGACGGCGCCACCGACATCCTGCTGGTCGGCATGGACAGCCGGACCGACGCGCACGGCAACCCGCTCTCCGCCGAGGAACTGGCCGAACTGCACGCCGGCGACGAGACCGCCACCAACACCGACACCATCATTCTGGTCCGAATCCCGCACAACGGCCGTTCGGCCACCGCGATCTCGATACCGCGCGACTCCTACGTGGAAGCACCCGGGCTGGACAAGACCAAGATCAACGGCGTCTACGGCCAGGTCAAGCTGGACCGGATGAAGGAACTCGTCGAGAACCAGGGGGTGGATCCGGCGGTCGCCGAACCGCAGGCCGTGGAGTCGGGCCGCAACGCGCTGATCAAGACGGTCTCCGACCTCACCGGGGTGACGGTCGACCACTACGCCGAGATCGGCCTGCTTGGCTTCTCGCTGATCACCGACGCACTCGGTGGCGTCGAGGTGTGCCTGGACAACGCCGTCTACGAACCCCTTTCGGGTGCGGACTTCCCGGCCGGCTGGCAGCGCCTGGACGGTCCGCAGGCGCTGAGCTTCGTCCGGCAGCGCCATGACCTGCCGCGCGGGGACCTCGATCGGGTGGTGCGCCAGCAGGTTGTGATGGCGTCTCTGGCCCACGCGGTCATCTCCGGCAAGACGCTGAAGAGTCCGGCGACCCTGAACCGGTTGCAGGACGCCATCCAGCGTTCGGTGGTGATCTCCTCCGGTTGGGATGTCATGGACTTCCTCAAGCAGTTGCAGCGACTGGCCGGCGGCAACGTGGCCTTCGCCACCATCCCGGTGATCGCCGAGAACGGCTGGAGCGACGACGGCGCCCAGTCGGTGGTCACCGTCGATCCCACCGCGGTGCAGACGTGGGTGAAGGGTCTGCTGGAGGACCAGGACCAGGGCAACACCGCCAAGATCACCTACACCCGGGATCAGACCACGGTCGACGTCATCAACGACACCGACATCAACGGACTCGCCGGTGCGGTCTCGGACCGGTTGACCGCGGTCGGGTTCGGCGGCGGGGAGATCGGCAACAGTGACGAGATCGGGGACAAAGCGACGGTGACCGAGAGTCAGGTGCTGGCGGCCACGACCGATGACGTGGGCGCCGAGGCGGTCGCCCAGGAACTCGGCGGCCTCCCGGTCAAAGCCGACCCCTCCATCCCGGCAGGAACGGTGCGGGTCGTTCTGGCCGAGGACTACCAGGGTCCGGGCTCGGGCATGGACGGCACGCTGCCCACCGCCGCGACGGTCACCGACGCGGCCGCCGAGGCGGCCCCCAGCGAGGTCCCGCCGTCGCCGGTGATCACCGCGGGGCCGGACGATCCCAAATGCGTCAACTAACCCAGTGCGTCAACTGACACTGACGGGCGCGCTGCTGGATCCGCTGCTCGGTCCCGGCGGCATGGGCCCGCGGATCACCTACTACGACGACGCCCGCGGCGAACGCATCGAACTGTCGACGGTCACCCTGGCGAACTGGGCGGCCAAGACGGCCAATCTGCTGCGCGACGAGATGGGCGCCGGCCCGGGCAGTCGGGTTGCGGTGCTGCTGCCCGCGCACTGGCAGACCGCGGCGGTGCTCCTGGGCGTGTGGTGGATCGGCGCCGAGGCCGTACTTCCCCCTTCGGGGGGCCCGGCCGATATCGCCCTGTGCACGATCGACCGACTCGACGAGGCGGACGAGGCGGTTGCCGGCGGTGAGGTCGCCGTGCTGTCGCTGGACCCGTTCGGCAAGCCCGCACCGGGCCTGCCGGTCGGGGTGACCGACTACGCCACCGCGGTGCGGGTACACGGCGACCAGGTGGTCCCCGAACGGGCCCCCGGTCCGGCACTCGACGGCCGCTCGGTCACCGAGGTGCTCGAGGCGGCCCGTTGCAGCGCCGATCGGCAGGGTCTGACCGCGCAGGACCGGGTGATGTCGGATCGGACGTGGGCGAGCCCGCAGGACCTCGTCGACAACCTGCTGGCGGTGCTGGCCGCCGGTGCGTCGCTGGTGCAGCTGTCCAGTCCGGACCCCGGCCTGCTCGAGCGCCGCCGGGAGACCGAGAAGGTCACCCGGGCGCTGTGAAGCGTTAGGCCGCCGGAGCCGCCGCGGTGGCGGGCTGCGGTGTAGCAGGAGCGGCCGGCGCGGCGACCGCAGCCGGAATGGCCGGGTTCCACGCCGCCGGGTCCTCAGCCGGGAGGGTGGTGCACATTGCGGCGATCTTGTCGGCGACAGGCTCCGCGGCGGTGAAGATCGAGACGTACTCCGGGAAGATCCCCACGAGTTCGTTCACCTCAGCCTGGCGGGCCGCCGGCGGCTTCTGCAGCAGCAGGTTCATGTGGTATACGATGCCGCCCTGCACCCAGCGCGGTTCGCTGTTGTACTTGCCGATCAGCTCGCCATAGGCGACGGGGTCCACCGCCTTGGTGGCGCCCAGGATCTGGTCCAGGGTGCAGGTGGTGTTGAGCATCGACGGCGGCACGGTGCTGTCGGCCGAGGCGACCGCCGCGGTACCGAGCGAGCCGACGAGGAAGGCGCCGGCAACTGCGGCGGTGCTGATGAAACGGGCGGAAGTCATGGATCGGCAATTTAGACCACCGGACCGGCAAGTTGGAAATCACAGACTGTGCCTAGGCTCACATCCATGAGCACCGAGCACCCGCGACCAGCCCTCGACGTTGACGGGGTGCGCCGCGATCTCGTCGGCCCCGGCCGCGCGCTACGGCGGCTGGAGGTGGTGCAGAGCACCGGATCCACCAACGCCGATCTGCTGGCCCGCCACCGCGCCGGGGACGACATCGACGGCCTGGTGCTGATCGCCGAGCATCAGAGCGCCGGCCGGGGCCGTCAGGGTCGCAGTTGGTCCACCCCGGCGCGGTCGCAGATCGCGTTGTCGGTCGGGGTGGGCGCCGGCGCCCTGCAGCCCGCCGCCTGGGGTTGGCTGCCGCTGCTGACCGGTGTGGCGGTGGTCGACGCTGTGCACGCCACCACCGGCCTGCAACCAGGCCTCAAGTGGCCCAACGATATTCAGGTCGGCGAGGGCAAACTCGGCGGGATCCTCGCCGAGATGGCCGCCCCGGTGATCGTGGTGGGACTCGGCCTCAACGTCACCCTGACCGACTCGGAAATCAAAGCGGAGGCCCCAGACTCGCGGGCCACCTCGCTGCTGATGCTGGGGTCGACGATGCTGGACCGCAGCGCCTTGCTGGGGAGCATCCTGGCCGAACTCACCGACCGCATCGACCGGTGGCGGACGCTGGGCGGTCCGGACCCGTCACTGGTTGACGATTACCGGCGACACAGCCTGACCCTGGGAACCAGAGTGCGCGCCCTGATGCCCGGAGACCGTGAAATCGTCGGGATCGCAACGG
>CAZRFC010000365.1:0-4454 GCA_964598975.1 uncultured Mycobacterium sp.
TGCAGATGTTGCTGGTGGCCTTCTCGCGACGGATGTGCTGCTCGCGGGTCTGCAGGGCGAGCCGATAGGCCGGCTGGCCGTCGGCGTCCACCGACACACCGACCAGCCGGCCGGGCAGAACGCGCTCCAGACCCGCACGCACCGACATGTAGCCGGCGTGCGGGCCGCCGAAGAACAGCGGCACCCCGAATCGCTGGGCGGACCCGACCGCGATATCGGCACCCTGCTCTCCGGGCGGGGTGAGCAGCGTCAGCGACAGCAGGTCGGCGGCGACGGTGACCAGGGCACCGCGTTCCTTGGCGGCGGCGATCACCGGTGCCAGGTTGCGGACCGCTCCGCTGCTGCCCGGGTTTTGCAGGATCACCCCGAACGGTGCGGCCGGAGTCTCGGGCAGACCACCGGACAGATCGGCGACCACCACCTCGATTCCGAGGACTTCGGCGCGGCCGCGCAGCACCGAGAGAGTCTGGGGGAAGCAGTCGGCGTCGACGACGACGACGTCGCCTGTGTTGGTCTTGTTCGCCCGGCGCATCAGCAGCACGGCTTCGACCACCGCGGTCGCCTCATCCAGCAGCGAGGCGCCCGCCAGCGGCAACGCCGTCAGATCCTCGATGAGGGTCTGGAAGGTCAGCAACGCTTCGAGCCGACCCTGGGAGATCTCCGGCTGGTAGGGGGTGTATGCGGTGTACCAGGCCGGCGACTCCAGCATCCGCCGGCGGATGACCGCCGGGGTGACGGTGTCGTAGTAGCCCTGGCCGATCATCTGAACCCGGGTCTGGTTGCGCTCGGACAGCGAGCGCAGCGCCGAGAGGACTTCCTGCTCGGAGGACGCCGGCGGCAGAACCATGGGCTCTGAACTGCGGATCTGGGTGGGAACAGCCGCGTCGATCAGGTCGTCGAGGCTGTCGAAGCCCACGACGTGCAGCATCCGTGCTTTCGCGTCGGAGTCGGGACCGATGTGACGGGTGCGGAAACCGTCCGCGTTGAGGTCGAATGACGATGACAAGGTAGGTGCCTCCAGGTTCACGGTGTCCGGATTGCTCCGGACTGGAAATGGACACCTCCCCGCTCTGTCCTGTGAACCTGAGAGTTTGGGTGCACCGGCATGCCGGTGCGCTCTTCACCTTCGGTAAGTCCCTTGCCTCGAAATATCCGAGGGTCCGGGGCTGTTCTCCAGAGTTGCCTCGGCGCTGCGGTACTGGGGCCTGAGAGATTCCCGGGGAGGAACTTGCTCCTACGGCGTCCCCATCAAGTGCTATCCGAGGGGGATTCTCCCGCTGCGCGTCAACGGCGTCTTGAGTTGTGACTCGGGACACTACGCCCAAGTTGCAAGTGTTGTCACCCCCCAATTTTTCGCCGGGGACGGCGGCTCCCAGTCAGGGAGAAAATTCACCGGTGCAGCGGTCCCGAAACCGGCACTTCGTTTCATCAATGAAATCGGCTGTGGAACAACAGTTTTCAGGCCACGAGGGACGGCTTCGGCGCAGGATTTGGGGCAGCGAAACTCTGTGCCTGTTCACGGACCCGGAAAATTTGGGGCTTGCGTTTCGCGATCGCGGTGTTACTGTGACCACCACCACACGACTTCGGCCGGTGGCGCAATCCAACTGAATACGCCATCAAGTCGCGGCGGGAGAGTCCCGCCTCTGCATGAACATCGGCGGGGAAACCCGCCAGGCAGATCGGCAGGCGCCGCAGGAGCAAATCCTCCCCGGGAATCTCTCAGGCACCCGTATCGCCGCGACACGGCAACTCTGGAAAGCAGTCGGCCACTCCGGGCCGGCTCACCGACGGGGCAAACGGCGGCATCCTCTTCGAACGATGCGACGCGAAACTCTCAGGTCACGATGACAGAGCGGGGAGGAACGCCCATTGTCGCGCGTTCCTAACCGCGCCTGAACCTGAGGTTGACCCATGCCCGAATTTCCGTACCAAGAGGGGCGTCGTATCGGCGCCTCGACGGTCGTATCCGCCGACAGCGGCGAGCCGCATCTGGCCCGCCAATTGTCCAATCGACACATCCAGCTCATCGCGATCGGCGGCGCCATCGGCACCGGCCTGTTCATGGGATCCGGCAAGACCATCTCGCTGGCCGGCCCTTCGGTGATCTTCGTCTACAGCATCATCGGTTTCTTCCTGTACTTCATGATGCGGGCGATGGGCGAACTGCTGTTGTCCAACTTGCACTACAAGTCGTTCTCCGACGCCGCCGCGGACCTGCTCGGCCCGTGGGCGGGCTTCTTCACCGGCTGGACGTACTGGTTCTGCTGGATCGTCACCGGTATGGCCGACGTCGTCGCCATCGCCGGCTACGTCGCCTGGTGGAAGCCCGACATCCCGCTATGGATTCCGGCCATCGCCTCCGTGGTTGTGCTGATCGGGTTGAACCTTCCGACGGTGAAAGCCTTTGGTGAGACTGAGTTTTGGTTCGCGCTCATCAAGATCGTCGCGATCGTCGATCTGATCATCGTCGGCCTGGTGATGGTCTTCACCAAGTTCAAGTCCCCGGGAGGGGCGGAGGCCAGCTTCGCCAACCTGTGGAGCCACGGCGGGTTCTTCCCGACCGGCTTCATGGGCTTCGTCGCCGGATTCCAGATCGCCACTTTCGCCTTCGTGGGCATCGAGTTGGTCGGCACCACCGCCGCGGAGGCCAAGGATCCCATGAAGACCCTGCCCCGAGCCATCAACGCCGTCCCGATCCGGGTCGGCCTGTTCTACGTCGTCACCCTCATCGTGATCCTCGCGGTCACGCCGTGGAAGGAGATGACACCCGGTCAGAGCCCCTTCGTCGCCATGTTCTCCCTGGCGGGGCTCGCCATCGCCGCGTCGGTGATCAACTTCGTCGTGCTCACCTCTGCGACCTCGTCGGCGAACTCCGGCATCTACTCCACCTCGCGCATGGTCTACGGCCTTGCCTGTGAGGGCGATGCACCCGGTGCGTTCGGCAAGCTTTCACGCCGCAAGGTGCCGGCCAACGCGCTCTACCTGTCCGGGGTGTTCCTGCTCGCCGGAGTCGTTCTGGTCGCCGCCGGCGAATCGATCATCGCGGCCTTCACCCTGGTGACGACCATCTCGGCGCTCTGCTTCATCTTCGTCTGGACGATGATCCTGCTCAGCTATCTCGCCTACCGGCGCAAGAGCCCGCACCTGCACGCGGCCTCGACCTACAAGATGCCCGGTGGGGTGCCGATGTGCTGGGCGGTGCTCGGCTTCTTCGCCTTCCTCATCTGGGCGTTCACCCAGCGGGCGGACACCCTGCAGGCCCTGCTGGTGACCCCGGTGTGGTTCCTGGTTTTGGCGCTGGCCTGGTCGGTGGTCCGCAAGCGGCCTCACCACCTGGAGAAGGAAGCACAGTTCGAGGCCGAGTTGCACGAGGCCGAGACGGTATCCGTCCCGAGGTGAAACCAGCCTGGGGTGTCAGGCCCGCCTGGAGAGGAGGCGGCGCCTGGCACCCCGGGCCCCACAACTGAAGCTGCACAACTGAATACGCCGCAGACGCGCAGCGGGAGAACCTCCATCAACCTGTGGAGGCGCCGTAGGAGCAAGTTCCTCCCCGGGAATCTCTCAGGCCCAAGTACCGCAGCGCCGAGGCAACTCTGGAGAACAGCCCCGGACCCTCGGATATTTCGAGGCAAGGGACTTACCGAAGGTGAAGAGCGCCTCCCCTTTTTGCGGGAACGCCGAAACTCTCAGGTACCAGGACAGAGCGGGGAGGCATCCACAACCTCGTCCGGATCATCCGGACATCCGAGAACTGGAGTGCCCGTGACACATTCGCTCGCCAAGCCTGACGGCCGGCCACTGCTCCGCCTGGAAGTGCGCAACACTCAAACCCCGCTGGAACGCAAGCCGTCGTGGATGCGCACCCCCATGCGCACCGGACCGGAATACCGGTAGGTCGCTGCGCTGGTAGCGGGCCAGCAGCTCAACACGGTGTGCCAAGAGGCCGGCTGCCCCAACATCTTCGAGTGCTGGGAGGACCGCGAGGCCACCTTCCTCATCGGTGGTGAACAGTGCACCCGACGCTGCGACTTCTGCCAGATCGACACCGGCAAGCCCGCCGAACTCGACCGCGACGAACCCAGGCGGGTCGCCGAGAGCGTCGCCGCGATGGTCCTGAAATACGCCACCGTCACCGGCGTGGCCCGCGACGACCTGCCCGACGGCGGCGCCTGGCTCTACGCCGAAACGGTGCGCGCCATCAAAGCGCTCAACCCGTCCACCGGGGTGGAACTGCTGGCGCCGGACTTCAACGGCGAACCGCACCTGTTGCGGGAGGTCTTCGAGTCCCGCCCGGAGGTGTTCGCCCACAACCTCGAAACCGTGCCACGGATCTTCAAGCGGATCCGCCCGGCGTTCCGCTACCAGCGCAGCCTCGACGTGCTCACCGCAGCCCGCGACTTCGGCCTGGTCACCAAGAGCAACCTCATCCTGGGCATGGGCGAGACCATCGA